>JAMCTO010000149.1:0-2360 GCA_023381095.1 Bacillota bacterium | reverse complement strand
CTCCGCGCCGATTCCCATACCGGTAATAAAACGAAACACATCAAGCCATAGCAAGTTCGGGCTAAATGTGGCTAAGAACGATCCCACGGTAAATAAGGCGACGGACAATGTCAGGCTGAGTCGTCGGCCGTATAAGTCCGAAATGGTGGAATTGAGATAAGAGCCCACAATATAGCCGACCAAGCCGACACTAATGGCGGATGCTGCCACGGCGGCGGTGATATGAAATTGCTGCGTGATGACTGGCAATGCAAACCCAATATTAACGACGTCGAAAAAGCCAAAGAAATACCCGGCTCCAACGATCCATAGCAAAGATCGGGAATAGGGCCAACGGGGCAACCGATCCAGGCGCCCCACAATCATGGCGGAATCCGCAGGTGACTCGACCAAGCTGATTGCCTCCTCGTAGTGTTCAGGAATGATGATGCTAAGAAACGCGATAGCAACAAAAACACTCTGAATAATCGCGGAATTTGCCGCCTATTCATTCTGGCATAATTTTGATATAATATCAATAATCCAAATTGAAAAACTTCCGAGGCTCGGATTCCCAGGATTCCGACAATCGTAATGAACAGATGCGAGTGAGATGGGCATCACTGCTAAGAAGGGTACAATTTCCTCGGCGCGATCCTGTTCAATAACAATAATTAGTTAAACTGGCGTAGCGCGTTTTTGTGATGTTTCCGTGGACACCCATCAAAAAGAGAGGGGGCAACGCGTGATACGGGAAACGCCAGATTCCGCAATGGACTGGAACATCGTCACAATAATGATCTATCCGGACGACACTGCAACAGCTTACGGGGCTTTGCCAGTGTACAAATCATGAACACAACAAACCTCGAGAATATGGATGTGCGGAAAAGGTATTCATTATCCAGTTTAGCTAATTATTGTTCGGTTACCGTAATTTTTGTCACCGGACGGATCCGCACGCATGCGGGTCAACATTGAGGAGGACGTAGTCATGGATTTTCAACTATCGGATACCCAACGGCTTCTCAAAGACACTGTGCATCGTCTGGCCCACACGGTTTTTCAGACCAAGGCGGCAGAATGGGATCAAACGGGGACCTATCCCGCGTCCAACGTGGAAGTGCTTCGTCAAGGAGGATACCTCGGGATGACCTTTCCCCAGCAATTTGGTGGCCCAGAGCTCCCCCTAATCGATGCGGTACTAGTGGTGGAAGAGATTGCCCAAGTTTGTGGGGTTACAGGACGCATCGTGGTTGAGACCAATATGGGCGCTGTGGGGACCGTCATGGCGTATGGAACCCCCCAACAACAGGCCTTGGTAGCCGATCGAGTCTTACATGAGGGCGACAAACCCGCTATTGCCATGACGGAACCGGATGCTGGCACAGATCTGAAAGCCCTCAAGACCACTGCAAGACATGAGGGCACTCATTATGTGATCAATGGGTTGAAACATTGGATTACGGGGGGCGGTATCTCCCGGACATATCTGGTCTTTGCACGATTTCAAGATGCTCGAGGACATGATGAGGGTATAGGGGCATTGCTGGTAGACAAGGATACCCCTGGGTTTGCGGTAACGGCCATTGAAGACGCGATGGGCTTGCGAGGATTGCCAGAAGCAGAATTGCGATTTCGCGACTGCCGGGTGCCTCAAGAACGTGTGGTGGTGTCGGGTTCACAGTCCGATGGTTTCAAAAAACTCATGCGTGCGTACAATGCCCAGAGAATAGGAGCCAGTGCGGTGGCTCTCGGAATTGCCCAGGGAGCGCACAATCTGGCCGTGAAGTACCTTGGAACGCGAACGGCGTTTGGGCAAAAATTATCGGCGTTCCAAGGATTGCGCTGGATGATGGCGCAAGACGAAATGAAGTTACAGGCGGCACGGTTGTTAATTTATCGGGCGGCATGCAATGCAGATCCGTTAGCAAACAATGTCTGGTTGCCTCGCGTCGACGAGACGGCGATTGCTAAAGCCTATGTTGGCACGGTTGCGTTTGAAGTGACCAGTGATGCGTTGCAATGTTTCGGTGCGGCTGGATATTCCCGCAGAGTGCCCTTAGAACGGATGCTGCGTGACGTCCGGATGTTTCAAATCGGTGGAGGCACTACCCAAGCCCAACTGGACCGGATCGCTCAAAGTCTGTTTTCACAGTGACCTTCCCTAAACGATGTTGACGGGGAGGCAAAGGTGATGCCATGCCACGGACAGACCAAAAAGCGTCCTTGCTAAAATAGACGCTTGTGTGACGGATAAGGTCAGAAGCGCAACAAAATTCTTGAGGCTATAAGTTACTAAAATTGCCTGTCCATCCATTGCTTGATATGATGACCACAATGGATCGAGCTAAGGCACGGCGATCAAACGGATTTCTTTA
>JAMCTO010000148.1 GCA_023381095.1 Bacillota bacterium | reverse complement strand
GGGCGCGTTGCGATCGGTGATCTCGTAGGCCGTTGTCACGTGGATGACCACTAGAACCGACGACTTTTCGATCACGGGGTCCCCCATGCGATTGTCGATACGCAGCTTCCCATAGAGTATAATAGGGTACCTAGTTCAAGGAGATACTGTCATGGATGTAACGGATGATCTTGTCCTAGCCATTGAAGAAATGATTCGCAATCAGAGAAAACAATATCGAGCTGTCACGATCGACCTTCCCATTAGCGGGGCAGAGATGCAAGCTTTGATGATGATCAACAGAAAGTCCCCGCTGACCGTCACGGAATTGGCAGATCGGTTGCACGTCGGGCAATCAGCCACATCAAAGATTGTGCAACGATTAACCGATCTCGAATTGGCCATCAAAATCGTATCCGATACGGATCAAAGACGTCATGTTGTCACGTTATCAACGAAAGGCCAAGATTTGGTTCAGACGGTTCGTATTCGCCGGCATGCCACATGGGGGGCTTGGTTGTCACGCCTCTCGCCTGACGACCAAGTGCAATTGCTCATCATTCTGCGAAAATTCAATGGCCTCGTATCCGATAACATCCCATCGCCTCCTTCCTCAACCACGGGTGAGTAAATAACTTGGGTGCCGTACCTATGTATCGTGATGATGCGCCATAGCGCTGCCGTCGTCCAAACCCCGATGACCACGGTCCCATTCATATACCTTTTGCTGGTAGCACCCCTTACCGTGCCCTCCGCCGTGGCAGTCGCGTTGTCTATGAGGAAACAAAAAATGCGTGATAGGTGTATCTGGAACAATACCGGAGACACACCGGAACCCACCGACCCCAGACCATCAAATTTGGGCCACCACGGGCCAGAAACCAACGCTTTCGCCATGGTGATTTTTCTTCCCCAAAAGTGGCGAATATCAAGATTCTGCAACATGTGTGGACACCACGGGGTGAGGAATGACGATCACATCTGCCGTCACTCCAGCTTGGACGGCAGACCGGATCAGCGTGATGGTTGTACGGGGCAAATAGTGTCGTAATGGCCACCCCCCAACGTCGTGACAATCGGCTATCACCAGATCGGGATTCCCCACTAAGGCTTGTGTTAACGCCATCCGTCGGTGCAGGTCATCGCCGAGGGCATCCGGTAGGGGTTGGTCCGGAGCTAACGTCGTGATGCCGACCTCCTGGAGTACCTTGCGGACACCGTCTAAGGTGAGAAGTCGTCCCTGGGCGACCGTGAGCAACTCCTGCGGGCTGACCGTGGGAAGCGGCGCGTGGGCACTGATGAGCACCACTTTGGGTGATCGTTCAATGGTTCCCTGAAGAGGGTTTCGCAATCCCACCAGGATTTCCATAAGCGGCGGACCATCGTCGCTCGCAGCCTGAACAACATATAGCGTGTGAGCAGGCTGTACCCAGTCGTATTCTCGCTCAGAATTGCCTACCCGAAGTCCTTTGACAGCAAGGGCCGCCATGTTTGTAGGGTCTGGATGGCTTACACGAACACTGGGGGCATGGGTCGGGGGAAGCTCGTCGATGACGGCAAACACGCGGTCCGCATTCGCTTGCATGGTCCGTGTGATTAAATAGACGCCAAAGACGCCGCCAAATGCTTCCACTTTGCCCGCGTAGGCCATTATGGCGACCAACGTGCCCAACAAAAGTTGCCGGTGAATAATCATCATACCGCCGACTAGCCATAGGACTACTGTAATGAGCGTATAATGAAGGCCGAAGAGATCCCCAAACCAGCCCCGTAAAACGGAAGAGGTCAAACCGAGATCTGCCAAACGTTGGTTTTGCGCCGAAAATCGTTGTTCCACTTGATCCGCTTGATGGGTCAACTGGAGTTCCGCGAGGCGGTTTGGATCCAGCGTCTCCAATACCAGCCCGTTAAGATCTTCGACCTGTTCGAAAATGGTCCGGTTAATGCCATAAAAAAGTTTGCCACCCCACTGAAGCAAGGGAATAAATAGCAGGGTAATAAAAACAATGAGCAGGCCTAACCGCCAACTTAATACGGTGATCAAGGCAATCGACGGAACGATCGGCAAGAATGCAGTGATTAGATGGGAGATTTCTGCATAGGCGGAATATAGGGCGTTGATGTCGTTTAAGAGGCGTCCCATCAGACGTGATGGATTGGTCTCGGGTAATGCGGCAGGCGTGATGGCCTGGATTTTATCGTACGCCCACTCGCGCAAGCGTTGAAGCGATCGGTGACCCCAAAATTCATGACCGGTGGAGGACAACTCGGCTGAGAAAAGGTGCACAAAGGGAAACAACGCAATCATGAACACCGAAAATCCTAGCAACTTGACATTATGTTGAGGGATTGCCGTATCAATGATCGTCCGCTGAAAAAGCGGTACGATAAGGGCCAATCCGCCGACTCCAATGATCGCATCGAAGAGTACCAACAACGAATAAGGCCAATATGGCACCATAAAACCCAACAAACGTCGAAGCGAGCCGACTTTGAGACGAGGCGGGGCGGAGAACCGCACCCCGAGATCGCGCAACCAGTGCCACAGCGAGGGGCGGTTTGTTGATGCCTGGCGTCGCCGCCAGAAAGCCCAACGAACCCCTTCGGTCGAGGGCCATAGCGCGAAAATGCGATCCAGAACTCCTCGTAGGTGAGGAAATTCGACAAGGGCATCCATAAAATTGCTAACTGTATACGTATTTTTCGTAAGTAGGGCGGCAAATGCGATCAATGTGCCCAGTGACATGGTGCCATGCATCACCTTGATCGCACCATAAAACCAAATGAACACGGTAGCAATCGCGACCGGAAAGGTATAGCTCATATGATGGGCATTACCGATAATTCGCGAGGCTATGCTCGTTTCAGAAATTTTCCGATTCGCTTGCCGAAAATGCTCGCGTTGCCGAACCTCTTGTCCCCATAACCGAGCCCACGCCGCGCCCACCCATCCCACTGATCTGAGCATAGCCCCGTTCAATTCTGCCATGTTACCATATTCCTGCTGGTTTAAGGTGTACAGCACACGACCCACCAGGTGGGTCAGCAGAAAAAATGGCGGGATGGCGATCAAAAAAACCAGCGTAAAATGCCAGTTCAGGATCAACATGGCACTAATGGTGACCGCGAGCGTCCATCCGTTATTAATGAACGCGAGTGTCATGTCGAGGAATCCGACGACGCCGCTCATGGCGGGGGCCCGCCAACCAAATACGGAAAAGCTTGTACTGGCGATGCCGACATCGTTAATAACTCGCGTGGACAAACGTTCTCGCCCCTGCCCGGAAGCGCTTGGTGGTCGCTGCAGAATACGATGAAACAGATCGATTCTGAGGTCTTGAACAATGCCATTACTGACGAGGCCGTGCAGATAGCTACTGGCCGCACTCATCAGAGTTTTCACCAGGAAGATGCCCGCAAGTAATTCTACGAAGTGAACGAGCAAGGGAAAATTCGCGTGGGGAGGCAATGTTTTATTGATGATATTTTTGGTAATAAACGCCGGGATCACGCCCAGTGCAATGCTCGTAAACGAGAGCGCTAGCATAAGCGCGATAAGTGGCCAAAATGGCGTCAAATAACCGCCCATCCTTCTCAAAGAGTGGGCCGAGAGGGGCTCGGACGATCGTCCGCTGAGATCCCACGTTAATCGTCGCCAAATGGCGAAATCATTCCACGCTTTGGCCCACATCGGTTTGTCTCGCATAAGGCCACCACCCCTTTCTGTTGGGTATGGATGGGGTCATCACCCTCTCGCAGGATCATTCCCAGGCCGTGTTCGACTGTGGAGGCCCCGCTTAGGGGTGATGTCCAGATGGATACCATTATTTATGACCGACGCAGATCGGTAGTGCGACTTTGCGAGATGTTACCCTGGACCGTCAGACAACGGAATCCACGGGTACTGTATGGGTGTTGACAACACACGGTTGGCCTGATGAATCCATTGGCGTTGCTCCTGACTGAACTGCACACGCTCCTCAATGTTCTCCGGCCACGTTTGCAATAGGGTTGTGAGTAAGTGATTGTGCACGGTTTGCAAGCGAGAATCCTGACTTAAATCGAACCATTCATGCGGATCATTGTGAAGATCAAACAATTGTGTGGGTTCTCCAACTACGTAGTTTAACTTGTATTGCCCTTGACGAATCATCCGCATCGAATGTTGCGTGCTATGTGCATGATATTCACTGGTTACCGGCCGTAGCGGATTGCCTTGTCGCCCTGCACGGTAAGGCAGGAGATTCATGCCGTCAAACATCTCATCGGGAACCGCAGGATTCCCGATTGCCACCAGCGTTCGGGCCAGGTCCACGAGCGTTACCGGCATCGGCTCGCGGCGAGGGGGAAACCAATCGGCGCAGGATACAATGAGGGGGACGCGCACCGATTCTTCATAAAAGTTATTCTTCCACCACAGCCCATGTTCTCCCATCATTTCGCCATGATCGGCGGTATAGATTGTGACGGTCGGTCGTTTCAAGGGCAGTGATCGGGTATATTCTACCAATCGGCCAATACGATCATCAGTTTGGTTGACGAGTGCAAAATAGGCCGCCCGGGCCCGTAAATTCAGTTCCACCGGAATGTCCACCAAACCAAAATGACGCTGGATGCGCGTATGCACCGGGTGCATAGGAGAGGCTGTGGGAGGCGGTGAAAGAGGCGGTGTCACGATATCAATGTAGTGCTCGAAATATTCCGGCCGTGGGGTCAGTGGAAAATGCGGAGCATTAAAGGAGGTGACCAAGGCAAAAGGCCGATCTTGGGACGACGAGACGTAGGCCCGAAGATACTCTAACGTTTGTTCTTCAACCTGATCATCATAGCGGTTCGACTGAGCCGTTTCTTTTGGGCCCGCATCGGTGAGCCTGCGGAGAGCACCGAGACCCGGACGATCCTGCCGCCAACTTGGGGCATTAATCTCCGGATTACAACAGTCGTTGACGAGGCGTCGTTCGAACCCATGAAGCTGGTCGGGACCCTTAAAGTGCATTTTGCCACTTAACACCGTGTCATACCCAGATTGTGCGAGATAATGCGCGATCGTGGGAATGCCACTGGACAAAGGGGATCCATTGTCCCACGTTTCAAGACGGTGAACTTCTCGACCTGCCATAAACGCCATGCGGGACGGGACACACAGGGGGCTGTTACAATAAGCCGCGTCGAAAACCACGCCCGATTCTGCCAGGGTGCGTAAAGCAGGGGTTTTGACGTAGGGGTGGCCGTAAACTTCTGATGCTTGGGGTGCATGTTCGTCGGTCATGATCAGAAAAATATTGGGCTGTTGTGGCATGATTTTATCCCCTTTACCTTTTAATGATTAACCTCGATCGGGTCGCATATGTCCACTTAGGGGAGATCCCTCGGGACTAAATTGGCATGGACGGCCTTTAACGCAAACCCGTCGACACTTCGATGGTTTTCGCAGCTTGTCGAGCGGCTTGCCCTGCCGGTACAGATCCCCACACCACATCATCAATCATCTTGCCGATGGCAATTTGAACCGGCGCTCCATAACTAAAAGCGACACTTTTATGGCTTAAGGGAATAACAGGAGCCACAGTTTGGCGTATGAATTGAAGCTCACTGGGAGGTCCGACCATATCAGACAATTCAGATGCGACTGGAGGAATTTCCACTGCTGGCGCATCCTTTATTCCCTCTTTGGTAATCATAGTCTGCTCAGCCGCGGCTTCTTCCTTGGCAACGGCAGGTGATAATGCAAGTTCTAAAAGTTGTGCCGCCAAAGAAGCATGAGAGTTGTCTGCAACAATTGCCGCATCGGCACCACCGGGAGAGGTTTCGGGAGAACTGTGTGATGACATTCGGGGAAAGGGAGTCCACTGGAAGTTGCGAAACATTTGCAGTGAGGTGAAAGGACCATCTTGCTGTAGCGCAATGTATTGCCAAGTCCCTCCTATCACTATTGGTACCTTTCCGTTTGCCATTAGCGCCATGCTTTGAGTAGCTGAGGTTGTCAAGGCGATGCGCGGCAACAAGTGTTGTTGGGAGAGTGTGCGTAAAAAAGTGAGGGCGGTGAGAATTGGCGGACTATCAACCGTAACACGTCCGTCTTGTATGATGTGTCCGCCCGCGGCGAAAAAGAAACCTAAGCCTTGGGCAGCGGTCTCCATGGGTTGCGTAGCGGAACCCGCCATCAGAAACGGGGCCACGATACGATAGTGATGAGCAATTTGAGGCTGGGCAAAGAATTTTGCGTCATAGAGCAAATTAGCCCATGTGTTGGGGATGGGCAAGCGATTGGATTGAAACCAATCCTTGCGGTACCATAGGCCATCAACGCCCCCGCTTTGCGTTGGTAAAGCGTAGATATTGCCCTGAATCACAGGCATTTGGGCCCGAAGTGAGGGATAGAAAGATTTGAAATACACGGTCTTGACCCATGTGGGAGTGAGATGATTAATTGGGGCTAAATAACGCCCACGTGCCATGGGGAATGGCCATCCGCCTGGTAATCCGTAAGCAATATCAGGAGGATTATGCCCCACAAAAGCTGTAGTTAACTTGGATAAAAACGAGGCAAATGGGATGGCCTGGTTTAATGCTAGTTTTACGGGTCGTTTGGGGTGTTCTTTATTCCATAATACGGTTGCAAATTGCAAAGGGCTTTCGACGATGGGCTTACCGGGGGATGGGGCCGGCACCCACGCGGTTATGGTTGTGGTCTGACCTGATGGGGTGGATGCAACGGTTCCGGCGCCGCAACCAGCCAAGCCAGCCGACAACAGTCCAATCGCTGGCAATAGGACGTAAGCTTTAGAATGTAACACGCTGAACCCCTTCTGTCATGTTAATTGAGTAAATCCATCGAGAGCACCAGAAAAAACTTCCTGAAGCGATATTTTTAATTTAATTTAAGATAGAAACTCACAAAACACTATCCAAATGACGTGCTCAGAAAATCGACAGAAGCAATACCTCACGGAGTTTCCTAAGATTCTCTTTGATTTATATAATCTTCTCGTTTTTCTGACTCTTAGAAAGTAGTTCGATCTGTGCAATTTCATGGAAGTCTCTCCAGCCTGAAGGTCGAAGCTTCCACCCACTGCTTCCGCTCCCTCACGGCACTGCTAGA
>JAMCTO010000147.1:503-4617 GCA_023381095.1 Bacillota bacterium | reverse complement strand
GATTTATGGCGCGGGGTATGGCGAAGAAACGGATTTTTGCCTACGCGCTGTTCAAGCGGGGTTCGTGAATGTCTTGGATGATCGCACCGTCATCTTTCATCATGGGCGCTTGTCCATGGGCAGCCGAGCCGACTTTGGGTGGTCTAACCGTACCAGTGAAGAAGAACTGGAAAGGCGGTATCCGTGGTACCCCCATACCGTCCAGCGATTCCTGCAATCCGGTTTTATGTCAGCACTGGCACAGTATTGGATGCCGTGGCAACGAAAAAATCGCCCTAAAGAGCGCCCGCGCATTTGGATGCAACTGCAAGCTCCATACCATGGTCAGCACATTTCGGGCACTGAGCGCCATGTGTATGCGCTCATCGAGCAACTGCGAGTGTTCTATGACGTCTATGCGGTTTGGGAGGCGCGCACTCAGTTGGTCATCAAGGAAATGACTGCCGAAGATGCGTGGGAATATGTCCAATCCTGGGTGCCAACGGTTCCTGAAGGTCAATGGCAGCCGAGGAGGACAACCGCCGTAGAACGGCTCAAGGAAGAACTCGCCGCATGGAAAATCGATTTGGTTCATGTGCAGCACACGATTCACAGTGGATGGGACGTGGTAGTGGCTGCCCACGAGTTGGCACTGCCTGTTATTTACACGGTCCATGACTACTATGCGCTGTGTCCCGATTATAATCTGATTGGTCCCAAGGGCGTTTTTTGCCAATTGCCCTCCGCTGCGGATTGTGAACAGTGCTTGGCCAGTAAACCCGCAATCCGTGTGCCGTCCATTGATCAATGGCGTCGACAATCCCAAAAAGCACTAGAGACGGTGGATTGTGTCGTATTTCCCTCGCGGAGTGCGGAAGACCTGTTCCGCAGCCAGATGTCGATACGGTCTGACCGCGTGATAGAACATGGACTCTCGGTGAGGACTGTGGTAGCCCCACCCGAGTGGAGTCGGCATCTGGCGATCATTGGGTTCGCCGGGTTAGTCAAAGGGCGTCCCTTGTTGTCCCAACTGATACCACAATTGGTGCATAAGGGATATCAGATTCATTTATTTGGTAGTGAACAAACGCACTGGCCTGCCTTGGCCGGGGTATCCCATGTCATATTTCATGGCATGTATTCCGGCTCCGAGGCCCTTATCACTCAGCTAAGCGAATCGGGTGTGGCGGGTGCGGTGTTTGCGTCACCCTGGCCGGAAACGTTTAGTCTCACCATCTCAGAGGCTTGGGCGGCCGGGTTGCCGATTGTGGTGGGCCCGTTGGGGGCACCGATGGCACGTATTCGCCAACAGGGGGGTGGCATTGTGTCTGATGGATACACGGCTCAGGACTTTCTTCATGCCGTCAATCAGCTGCATCATCACTATGACGCGTTACGCCAAGAAGTATGGGCGATTCAACAAACCTGGCGGGATGAACTGGATATGGCAGCGGCCTATGCCCAGCTTTATGGCAGCTGGATCAAAAGTCCGGAGCCACAGGACCTATGAATACACAAGGAGAGATGACCGTCATTTTGGTGGGGACCGATCAGCTGCCGCGGTTGACCGAGACATTGGGATCATTAATTGCGCAGACTAGGAACCGCTGGACGGTGGTGGTCGGGGACCATGGGTCCCAAGATCACACGGGGGATGTATTGTCCCAACTTCCATCTCAAACCCAGTTTCTCCGGATTCGCCCCAAGTTTTTCCCCCGATCATTGCCTCGGGCAGCGGTGATGAATCTCTTGTGCAGTGCCACGAGGACGCCTGTCGTTGTGATAATCCGTCGGGGAACGGAACTGTCTTCCCATTGGGCGTCGAGAATCTGGGAGATCGTGCAAGACGGTGCGGTAGCGGTGGCGTACGCTGATTCTAAGAATTCCCCCACTCCCAATGTCATGGTGAACGGAATAACGTCATCCCAGGTCAGAAGATGCTGGCCCGACGTGATGGCGCTATCGCGCGCTGCTTTGGAGGCCGTGGGAGGATGGGATCCCCGAGTCTCGTCACCTGAGGGGCAACGGCGATGGTTGACTGCGCTCGCAGGTAGTACGTGGCCGATTGTGACCGTGCCTCACGTGGTAGCTTCTGCCCCGAGTGATCGCGCGACAGACTTAGGTGATGCAGACGATTGTGATAGAACGCTGCGAATTCTGCCGTGGCGTCCCCGTATAGAGTTCGCGCGACCTGAGGCGCCAGCAGCATGGGGATATCCGCAGTGGGAGGATTCGGAGCCATCTTTAGTATTAACGCTTGCGCATAAGGCAGGTGAAGTGACGCAAAAAGGCATAGATCGCGTAGTGTGGTTGGCCGATCCTGAGACCGATGATGTGTCGCGTTGTCGGCAATGGACTGAACGTGTGGGACGGGCCATAGGATTCGCCGCGAAAATAGACTTGTGGGAAGAATCTTACCCATGGGAAACCTTTCTGAGTAGGGCAGCGTCACCGCAGAATTTATGGATAGATTTGGGCCATCCCCTGAGCCCATTATTCGCCTATTACTTGGAGGTGTTTCAACCTCTTGTTTTAGGCCATGAAAGCCAGGATTTAAACCGTCCAAGTCAAGGAGGAGACCGGTGAAAAGAATTTTACTTGCGATTCATAGTCCGTGGTGGAAAAGTCTTGGCGGAACCGAAATTTTTGCTTCGGAATATGCTCAGCGCATGGATGGGGTATTCCACGTGGATTTGCTGTATCGTGACGACGTCAGTAATGTGAAAATCCGGTCTTTTTATGACAAACATGAGGGCCCTATGGCAGTGTATCCGCTTGATCAATCTGTGGTGCTGAATCGTGTAGGGGAAGTGGACAACAACCTTTACGACTTGTATGTGGCTATACTGCATGAATTGAAACCCGATATTGTTCATATTCTTCACATCATGAATGTCGGTGTGGAGCTCATTTATGCAGCGGTGACTCTAAACATTCCCGTTATCTATGTGATCGTAGATTTTTACCCTGTTTGTCCGTCGTACAATCTATTGGATGCAAGCAACACCTTTTGTGAAATTCCCGAGGCACCGGCGATATGCAACAACTGCTTGACGACGAAACTACAGTTGGGTAATGGCCAAATGCCCGTAATCCAAATGTGGCGTCAAGAACATCTGCAGGCAATGAACGAAGTGACTCACTTGGTATTCTTGTCTGAGGATACCCGAAGATGGATGCTAAAGGCCTACCCATCTTTGGCAGAAAAACCGTTCTCTATCATTCCATTCTATTTTCGCACGACCGAGGGAGGACAGGAGCTACCGGGTGATTCCTCTGCGGACCGTGTGGATCTGGTCGTGGTGGGGTATCGTGGTGTACAAAAAGGCTCAGCGTTGCTCGATTGGTTAGTTCCCGAGTTGACCAACCGCGGCTTGACCGTGGCATTTTTGGGATCCGAATCCAGTCACTGGCTATGGGACGAGACAGTGCACGACCATTGTAGATTCTTAGGACGGTACCCCGCGCAAGAAGTTGTCCCGCGCATGAAACGGTTGCAACCACGGGCTGCCTTGCTCTTATCGCCATGGCCCGAGACATATATGCGTACACTGGATGAAGTATGGCAGGCGGGGATTCCGGCTATTGTGCTTAACATTGGGGGATTTCGTGAAATCGTTCGGTCTCACCGGCGGAACGGATTTCGGCTCTGGGTGGAGGGTTAATTCTTTCGATGAATATGCCGCTTCACTGGGCGGACCTTATCGACCATTTTGTGACAGGGGCGGCTAGGGACTTGCCCATACCAAATCCTCCAGAGACCCAAGAATACGTACTTGTGAATCGCTATATGGAACTGTATGACGAGGTAGTCAATCAGCACTATGCGTGGTCGGAACCCGGCCTGTCGACGTTGCTGTCCCTGTTGGGCGACGTGACGGGACAACCTTCAGACCTCATTGCGCAACAGAATTTTAAGGAACGTGTACGTCCTGGGACAACCGTGGCCATGGCATGGCATAAGTACCATCCGCAGTCGCCTGGTGAGACCGAACGATTTCACGAAATCAGTGACGCGTACCTATACGCCCTCATCAATGCGACACAAATGCTGGAACGGCGCAAATGGCGTTATGGAGTCTGGCACTTTCTATCCGGTGCCAATTGGGCTCATCTAAGGCGGGCCCCCTTTTTA
>JAMCTO010000147.1:0-421 GCA_023381095.1 Bacillota bacterium | reverse complement strand
GGCGGCTCGCATGCAAGCGCCGGTGAAATTTGGGACGATAGGACGCGATCCACTCCCGGGAAACTTGTACGGGAGCGCCACATGTTTTGAAGTTATGGAACAGGTGGAGGATCCGTTGAGCGTATTGCGCATCATACATAAGGCACTAATATCGGAAGGCCTTTTGTTTTTCACCGAGCCCTCCAGCTTTTCTGGGCAAAATTCCCCTTGGCATATTCCGGGACGGGAAAACTGGGGAGAGTCCCTAGACCGCATGGCGAACCAACTAGGGTTTATACCCCTTGGGAGGTTAGGGCATCGGATACATGTTTGGCAAGTGCAAAAGGTCCGAATGTAATACTGTGATGCTAACCAGCACATGGGGGAGAAAAATCACTGGACACTCTTAAACGAGCATATCTTAACGATGGATAGGCAATCA
>JAMCTO010000146.1 GCA_023381095.1 Bacillota bacterium | reverse complement strand
GGGCCACTATATGTCGCAATAACAGAACCACGAAATCGAACGGTCTCATGCTAGCAATAATGCGGCGATAACCTCGTAAACATCTTCGCGCTTAGGTGCGTGAAGTGTTAATCCTCAATTTCTTAATGTCTTTTCCCGAATAATGCTTCTTTGGCCATTTGGCGGTAAGTCTTAGGGATCGTTTTAGTCTCGGCAATATCCGCCAAGGCCCTGCGCAATCGTACGACTTCATTCGCCAGCATCCATATCTTGGCCGTGCCATCCTGGACCCAATCGCGTGGATCGCGCACGAGCAGGTCTACGGGGCGGCAGTCCTCTTCGCACTGCCCCCAATCGACATGCCACGCAGTGCCGTTATCCATGACAGCCACGTCATCAGCGGGGACCAGCCCATGCTTGACACACTCCCATCCGCGGTAGGTAGTTCCCAAGCGGATGGCATCGGGTAATGGCTCATGCTCTATAGGAGGCATGGTACTCCTCGCTTTTCCGTCAAAGACTTTGCGTGAACATGGCCGTCGAGACTGAGAGAGCACTCTTGGACACGTTGCAAGGTAAAGAGCCGATCAATAATCCACTACGCTTCTCCGGCCGTAATGGGGTAGGGAGGCAATGGCACCTTCAGTCGATGCAGCAACTTTTTTTGTTCGCCGTTATCGCTAACTGCTCACGTGCTTGGCGCCGATGGTTCTGACAGCCTCCGTGGGGACATACCCTGATCTCGAAGATGGACAGGGGGGATCGGACTTGGCCGACGTATGGCATACCTTGAAACCGGAGGAAATTACCATTCAATTGCGGTCGGATGGAGAACGAGGGTTGAGTGTGGGCGAAGCCGACCGACGTTTAGAAGAGATTGGGTACAATGCATTAACCGAAGTGCCCTCGGTGTCGCCGTGGACGATTTTTTTTTCCCAGTTTAAAGATTTTATGGTTTTGGTCTTATTGGGAGCGACTGCAGTCTCGTTTGCTCTTGGAGAAATCGCTGATGCCCTGACAATCGTAGCTATAGTGACCATGAACGCAGTGCTTGGTTTTATGCAGGAATATCGGGCAGAGAAGAGCGTTGAGACACTTAAGGCGCTAACTGCACCGACAGCGCAGGTTTGGCGTCAAGGGCGACTGGTAGAAATTCCTGCCAAAGAGCTTGTGCCAGGGGATGTCATCGAATTAGAAGCGGGTGATGTGGTCCCTGCCGATGCGCGGCTGTTGCAAGCTCATGGTATGCAAGCTGAGGAAGCGGCATTGACAGGCGAGTCCTTGGCGGTAGCCAAGGAGGTAGCCGCGTTAGGAGATCCTGAGCTGCCCTTGGGCGACCGCAAAAACATGGTCTATATGGGAACGATTATTAGTCGTGGCCGCGGGCGCGCGATGGTGGTGGCAACCGGAATGCACACTGAAATGGGAACGATTGCTCACTTGATTCGTGAGGCGGTCGAGGACCAGACACCATTGCAACGTCGATTGGAGCATCTAGGGAAAATCCTGGTAATTTTATCCTTGGTAATTGTAGCAGTGGTTGTAGTTACTGGCTTATTTCGTGGCGAACCGTTGTATCAAATGTTTCTCACTGGGGTCAGCCTGGCTGTGGCGGCCATTCCAGAAGGACTGCCCGCTATTGTCACTATTGCCTTGGCTCTTGGGGTTCAGCGCATGATTCGGGCTCATGCGATTGTGCGTCGATTGCCAGCCGTTGAGACTTTAGGGTGTACCACGGTAGTCTGTTCTGACAAGACGGGCACACTAACGCGAAACCGAATGACGGTGACACAAATGTATGTACCGGGGCAACCACGATGGCGGCGTAACGAGAGTGGTTTTATGGATGCCAAAAGTCATAGTGATGCCGAACGTGTTGATTTTGAGCATCTTATGCAGGGGGCTGTGGTGTGCAATAACGCAATGATTGGCAATGAAAATCCAGAAAATGACGGAGTCAGTGGCCAAGGCGACCCCACGGAGTTGGCCATGCTCTGGGGAGCCGCGGAAGGAGGCGTCAAACCATCGGACGTCAAACAAAATTTCAAGCGGTTTGAGGAGATACCATTCGAATCGGATCGGCAACGTATGGCGGTGGGGGTGCAGAACAGACAAAACCAATCCCTCATTTACGTCAAAGGCGCTCCTGATGTGGTGTTAAGACTGTGCCGCTTTTATCAACATCATGGCCAAATCATGTCACTCGATATGAAAATGCGTCACGAATTGTCCCAAGTGAATGAAGACATGGCAGACAGGGCATTAAGAGTGTTGGCCGTGGCGTATCGACCGATGTCTGGCTCGGAAAATTTGTCCGGCGCCGAACATGATCTGGTGTTTCTTGGCCTTATGGGAATGATGGACCCTCCGAGACCAGAGGTGATTACCGCGATTGGTCAAGCGCGCCATGCTGGTGTGAGAACCGTGATGATTACTGGCGACCATCCCCATACGGCACGGGCTATTGCCAATCAACTGGGTATGATGGAGCCGGGAGACGAAATCATTACCGGGCGCGATTTGGATACCATGAGCGATGATGAGCTGGTGCAACGTGTGGATAAAATTCGGGTTTACGCACGGGTGTCTCCGCCGCATAAGCTACGTGTGGTTCGTGCTTGGAAAGCGCGGGGAGAAGTGGTGGCGATGACCGGAGATGGTGTCAATGACGCGCCTGCCGTCAAGGAAGCGGATATTGGGGTGGCCATGGGAATTTCGGGCACCGATGTTACTAAAGAGGCTTCAGCCATGATTTTAACTGATGACAACTTTGCCACCATTATCCGAGCCATTCGCGAGGGTCGTGCGATTTACGACAACATTCGGAAATTTATTCGTTATCTGTTGTCGTGCAATGTGGGTGAGGTCTTGGTCATGTTTCTGGCCGCATTTATGGGATTGCCCTTGCCGTTACTGCCAATTCAAATTCTGTTTGTCAATTTAGTTACCGATGGTTTGCCAGCCATGGCTTTGGGTGTGGATCCGGCAGCGCCAGGTGTGATGGACCGCCCCCCACGTCATCCTAAGGAGAGTATTTTTGCCAGGGGACTTGGAGTGAAGATCGGTTTTCGAGGCATATTGATCGGAATTAGTACCCTCATTGTGTTTATGCTATCGACCGGGCCCTTGGGCATGGGTCTGCGTGAGGCTCGTACCATGGCTTTGGCCACATTAATTATGAGTCAGTTGTTTCATGTGTTTGATGCTCGTGCAGAAGAACAGAGCTTCCTTGAGGTAGGATTGTTCACCAATCCGTGGGCGGTAGCGGCAGTAACGTCGTCAATCGCGATGTTATTGGCGATTGTTTATGTACCTAGTTTAGGAGAGCTTTTTAAAACGGATCCGATTGGGTGGGCGGATTGGGCCTTGGTCATTTTGGCATCGGGATTCGTTCAGTTGATTGCGGCAATCCGCGATATTGTTCTCAAACCAATGCGGCACATAATTCCCTCGTCGCCAAAGTAGAGACACAAGCCACGCTAAATGAGTGCCCGCAGGGATCCCGTCACGGGGTCCCTACGGGTATTGCGCGCTCCGGTACCATGGGGCATAGGGCTAAAATCGAAGACACTGAACTTAAGGCGGTTTGGACTGGATTGACTGGGGAGCGTTTATAGTAGTGATACTTTGTGTTTTGTTGGTATGGGTATAAGTCTGGATAGAACCCCCAAAAAACAAGGTGGGACATGATGGAGTCGACAAATGATTCGGGTGGCACTGATCCGGACTACGGGGGACATCGGATGAATGACGACAGAATTTTTGGAGAAACTCAATCATCCGTTTACGTAAACGGAAATTTGCGTTATATTTGGAGAAAGGAGGAGTGCAGATGAAAGCTAACCATGCGCGGACTGCCTCCCGGATTTATACCATCAACGAGTTAAGCGAGATCTACGATATTACACCTCGCACCTTGCGCCACTATGAAGATATGGGGCTATTGGCTCCTGAACGGCGCGGCAATCAGCGATTATATCGGGATCGGGATCGCGTCCGCTTGCAACTGATACTGCGGGGAAGACGGCTGGGATTTGGTCTCAGCGAAATTCAAGAGATGCTAGACCTTTATGATGCTGATCCCACCGAGGTGACTCAATTGCAGGATGTCATTAGGCGCGGGGATGTAAAACTTCGGGAATTGCAATCACAAGTCGAGGAGTTGCAAATCATTATGGCAGAAATGACTGAACTGCGAATGACCATGCAGCGTCGATTGGAACAGATTTTGTTACAGGAGGAATAACGATGGAACATATATCGTATGCCTATGGAACCAATCACTTTGAAAAAGACACTGAACTTAAGGCGGTATTACGACATTTTTGGGCGGGCCACCAGGAGAAATGGGTTCAGTTGAGCCAATTTGGTGCCTTAGCTGGTAAAGAAATCTATGAAGCCGTTTATCATATTGATCATGACGCACGACCCGTACTGATAGCACACGACCTAGATGGCAATCGCATTGATCGGGTTCGCTTAAGTCCTGCGGAGACACAAATTTTAGCTCAAACCGCATGGATTACCGAACCTCCTTACCGGGGACAAGGATGGCCATATCATTATGCGTTGCTCTATCTTCTGGGAGATCCTGGAATCGGATGCGTTTTGACCATTACCGGTCAGACGGCATATGCTCTCCACAAATATGCCATGCCGTCTATTCCTAATGCCGACCAAATCGTTTCGGATCTGTTGTCGGGGAATGCATGGGGAGCAACTTGGATGACCGAGTCCCAGGGAGGCAGCGACTTAGGGGCAAACGAAACAGTGGCCCAAGCGGACGGCGAGGTTTGGCTTTTGACTGGCGATAAATATTTTGCTAGTGGGGCCGGACTGACAGATTATGCGATCACCACTGCCCGTCCCGAGGGAGGCAAGTCAGGACCTAAAGGACTAGCATTGTTTTTATTGCCTCGCCTCAATCGTCGTGGGGAACTGAATTATCATGTGAGGCGTCTTAAAGACAAAAGTGCCACCAGGGCGGTGCCTTCCGGAGAAGTAGAGCTTTACCACAGCGAGGCCTATCTTATCGGCAAAGCAGAAGAGGGCATTTATTATACGTTGGAAAATCTCACGGTGTCACGACTGGCCAATGCTGTGGCGGCCATGGCCACCGGTAAGAAAGCTCATTTAGAGGTGTTGGGACGCGTAGTGCGGCGGCAGAGCTTTGGAAAAGTATTGCAACAGCATCCCCTAATTCGTCGCGACCTCACAGACTTGGCGGTGCGCTCAGCCGCAGGCTTGGCTTTGGCGTTTTATGGGGTACAAAAATTTGATGCAGCGTGGAATGACAGGCCCCCATATACCGATCGTTACCACCTAGCTCGATTCGTTACGCATCTGGCAAAAACGCGAACCGCTGACCATGCCGCAGATATGACCGCCATGGCAATGGAACTGTTTGGGGGACTAGGGTTTTTAGAGGAATATGGGGTGGCGAGATGGCATCGGGAAGCCCTAATTACCCCGATTTGGGAAGGCCCCAGCAATATTCAAGCCTTGGATTTTCTGGAAACCATCAAGCGGCAAAAAGCCCACCACGGATTTCTTGAAGAAATGGTTCCGTTGTTGGAAAAAGTGGGGACAAAATCGGCAAATCAAGCCCGAAACGTGTTGGAAGAAAGGCTTGACCATCTCGAATCGCTTGCCGGACGCGAAGCCGAATGGTATGCTAAACACGACTTAAGGGACATTGCTGATGCCGCTCAAGTCGCTTTATTGTATGATATGGCCAACGACCAAGGGTCACGGTATGCTAAATTGGCTGAACTTTATGCAACACGGTTCCTGTCGCACCAAGAATATCCTTACTGGGTTGATGATGAACAGGACATTTGGGGAGGAACCGGAGACGCATAAGGAAGTCATTCATGAAGTACTGGCCGACGCTGTCTATCAATACGGGTCTACTGCTGTCGTCACTGGAGATACGGCGCTGACGTACGGCCTAATCTATGACAGAACGGTGCGGTAAGCGGAGCATATGGAGCGGTTGGGAACAGGGCCAGGTACCGTGGTGGGGATAATGGATATCAATAGGCACCGCTACTTCGAACTGAAGTACGCTCGTTCCATGGTTGGCGCGGTAATCTACACCATTAATTTTCGATTCCTTTTGAGAGTGTTTTGTTCACTTTTCCCCGTGCCCATGACGATTGGGCCTTTTTATGGGATGGATTCGGCGCGCTTGGGGAACAAATCGCTACGTGCATCCCTAGATAAGTCCGGTAGCAGGGAAACCCGTAACACTTCTCGCCACTTTCGACCGCACTACGTGCTTTTTGCAGAGCTGTAGGCATCAATTTTACCCTATGTCCTCCATTGGTAGAGTCCCACCTGACTGATCTGTGCAATGTATGATTAGGGATTTAACCGTGGACCACGGATGTGGTGACGGCCAGTCCCTGATATTCAGCAGTGCTCTATTGACGATCGCCATTAAGCGCTTCCACCCCATCCACCATCTTAGCGAGATCAATGCCCTCTGAGGTTTCACAAAAGTGGTATTCCCCATAGAAGTTTATGTGCTTCCAACTCAGGGGACTCACGCGTTTGAGTTGATTGGTCCTATGATGTACGACCCCTGACAACCGGGCGTCTGACGACGTCCGGTAATTTATGATGAATGATGAAATTGAGGAAGAATTTCTCATGTGGCGCCGTAGACGACTGGAATCGCCCCCCGACCTCTGGGACGATTGGTTGCGTTACCATGTGGTCGAGTGGACGAAGTGACTTTTTGGCGAGAATTTTTTCGGTCCCAGGGTGGCCAGTGGTCTGACGAATACCGAGACCGGATCGACCCGCATTTGCTGATGCAAGATCATCTTGCTACCATGTTGTCCCAAGTCAACCGAAGTCCCGTCGACGTACTGGAGAATCGGACAGCGCGAACATTGGCCGGGGATACGCGTAAATGATATTCAGTGACGCCCTGCTCACGGAAGCGACGTTCCGCACAATGGA
>JAMCTO010000145.1 GCA_023381095.1 Bacillota bacterium | reverse complement strand
AAACTGCTGTTGCCCGGGGCAGACGACCCCGAGACTGAGCCAGTGAGCGGCAGCCAAATATGCTCCAATCCCTATGCCCATCACCAACAGCAGTTTGATTTGCTGCGACATACAATCATGCCTCCTGACTAGGGCTTTAGCAATTCTTCAATCCATGTTGTGGCTTGATGAGCCGTAAGGGCTCCCTCGTAATGAGCCACTAAGGCGCCTTTGGAATTCAGCACATACCATTGGGGTACGGGTTGATGGCTCCACTGGGCCCTCTCGTGCGGAGCCATGACATAGAAGTGTAAGCCCGTATGCACGATGTGCAGGTTCTCAATATATTGGCGCATCACCGCACGCGCACTAGCTTCCGTGCGCGTGCTGCCTTGAGCGTCCACGCCATGAAAAGGCGGATATTCGGGACCCGGAGAGGCAATGCCGCCCAAATAGGAAACGTCGACCACGTCGACCGCAATGACCCGGTTGGCGCTCACCATCTGAGGTAGAACCCAGCGGTCTTCATAAGCGCAAAAACTGCACCACGGGGCCATCGCCAGAACTACGGTGCCCCGGGTTCCTTGGGCCAAAGTCGCGATTTGTCCTTTCAGATTGAAAAGAGCCGGGGACAATATCTGACGATGGGTGGGATTTACTGACTTCCCGATCACCTTGGGAGATAAAGAGACGGGATGGTGGACACTATGCGCACCGAAGACCAAACCCAGCAAAAAAACCAGAAGCATAAGGAGATAGCCTGTTTTTTTCGACATGCTTTCCAGCGACATGAGGATATCCTTCACTGTCCACCCTTCTTTCCTAACGGCGTCGGAGGCTGCAACAAAGCGTCGGAATAAATCACGGTATTGCGCTGGGATTCGGCTTGGTGTAATGCCTGGCCGACTTGATTAAACAGGGCTTCCACGGAGGCGTGAATGGAACTCTCCGTCAGGCCGACACTCACGGTCATGCGCATATAGCCTGTTGTCAATCCCGGGATGGTATCCGGGGCCAATGTCGCCAAACGAATGGATTGCGCCATAGTGAGGGCCTCGCACAAGGGAAAGTCCGCGCAAATCAGAAGAAATTCATCGCCTCCATTACGAACCATGGTATCCTCAACCTGCTCGAGACTGTTGACCACGGGTACAAATCTTTGCAGCAATATACATTCACGCAACAGGCCTTGATCCAATTTGACGTACTGGGGCCTGAGCAGGGCCAGCCGTTCCTGGTTTGATGCCTTTACTCCTGCGTCATCGAGTGCTAGAGACAGTCCTTGTTCTTGCCAATGGGCAACTCCCCGCCCGGCTTTGGCCACGTTTTCGACCGAGGTTTCCGTAATTTCCAGTACGACCGAATCCATTGGCCGCCAGGCCAGGATTTGCTGGATGAGTTCCTCCATGGCACGCCTGTCCAATTCCAGATACTGAGCGGAAACATTTAAAAACAGCTTGCCCGGAAGGTCTTTCCCGTCGTTCAGAGCGGTGACAATAGACAAGTGACCCAGCGGGTTTTGCAAATGGCTCTCTTCCGCCCAGTGCCACACGTCCTCAGGTGTGAGACGATCCGAAAATCTTGCCATGGCCTCAAATTCCACCAATGTGCCCCGGTTGAGGTCCCAGATCGGTTGAAAGTCATGGCGGAGTCCGTGATCAAGAGCTATGCGGATCGGATCTGCCAGGGGATCTGGAGAAGAATTCTGGAACGACGCCATGAGCAGTTCCCCCTTTTTGGTGCCCTACTTTTCTGTGACGGATTTCATTGCGGCTTCGCTTGGAGAGGCTAGGGGAACCTGAACCTGGTAATAGTAAGTGTCCTGTCCGCTTTTCAGGATATAACGGTGGGTATTATTGGTGGCATAGTCGAAAATTGGACGGTCATATTGATCGGCCAGCTTTACTAGACTTTCGATGGTCGGGACAGGGATGGCTCCTCTCAGAGAAGGGGGATTGGTATCCACGACTGGAATCACCAAGTCTCCAAATTGCGCCGCAATATGGTCGGCTTCGTTGTGAGTCTTCTCCCATCGCCGCTGCATTTTCCAACCCAGCAATGTTAAGAGGACAGCCATACCCAAGCCCGTGCTAGTGATCCAGCGCAGGGGGATGACGGGAACTGTAACAGATCCGATGCCTAATTGATTGGGGATGCTCACAGGATCGCCGACCTGGCCGGTGCTGTGGGAGTGAAGCTGGAGCAGGACGCTTGTATCAGGTATGGGAGACGTGAGTTGCATCACATAAGGACTGTAGCTGAAAGTCAAAGGAGGCGTTAACGCACGCTGAAAAGGCTGGCCTATGATCTGCCCATAAAGCGTGACGTGTGGGGTGATGGTTAGCGTGTAGGTATTATAGGGCAGGCCGGTTTGGTGATTGACCTGGGCAATACGGGCATTGAGCGCGTCAGTATTGAGCGTGCCCTTTAAAGAAAAATGTGTTCCGGTCCACGAAGTCGGAGATGCCAAAATCCAAGACGAACTCCAGCCGGAGTTGCTTGTCATGGTCGCGAGCAGTTCCCCCTGGCCTCTGACGGTGCTAGCGTGAGCCCACGGGCTAGTCCATTGTCCTTGATAGACAATATTGACGGCATGCGTCAGCTTCAGAAATACACTCGACCCCGGTTCCACCGTACCCGTTGGATACACGGGCCCTGAGGGCACATGTGCCTGGTAGAGAAATTGACTCTGGATATGATAGGCCATGGTACGGGTTATGGTGCGGCGAATGGGACTCATCCAGGCCCACACCGCAGCCACAAGAAACACAGCCACCAAGATTTGGGCACCTGTCGATGTCCAATGATACCGCTTGGGGCTTTTCGAAGGGTAGGGATCCGTCGTTCCCACAGTGACCAGACTCCTTCCTGTTGCCAATGTATGGTGGAAATGAATCAGTGCCTTTCCCGGTGTTCTTTGGTTGCCTTCCACCCGCCGCCGATGAGAGATGGTGCCGCCCCATAATAGCAAAGCCAAGCCCGTGACAAGCATGGCCGCATGCCAGGGCTGGCGGAAGAAGGCCAACCACTTGCCCGCCTGTGGCACTGACCACCACAGTCTCCCCACAATTTGGGAAGCCACAGGCTGATAGGCGTCGGCAACGGGGTTGTTCAGTCCTTTAAAAATGTAGCGTTGACCGATTGTTCCCACGATTTGATGAAAGAGTATGGCGTGCAGTTGAAGATTGTGATATGCAGCCAATTGGCCGATATGATAATGAGGAGAGGTTCTGACGATCACCAAGTCATTGGTGCGAAAGCGGGGCAACATGCTGGTGCCTTGCACAATGAAATAGGTGAGGTGCCCTCCGAATTGTACGGGAGCCCACTGTAACCACACGATGATCGTGGGAACAATCGGTCAAC
>JAMCTO010000144.1 GCA_023381095.1 Bacillota bacterium | reverse complement strand
GGCCAAACGAATCGATCCAAAGCATAAACGGTTCTGCAGTTTTATGGTCCTCTACCCAATGGCTTGCCCGGCGAAACACCTGAGCGGTCAACCAATCTTCCTCGTCTTTTCGATCGCGAACGTTTAGGAGATACTGCATCAACACCGGATGATTCGCGGGTACGGGATCCCGCACAAATGACTTTAGTGCGTCTGGTGAAAGCACCCCCCCGCGAAAATTATCACTTTCATATCCCCTAACAAACTCATAAGAAAGAAAGCCGCGGGTAAAATTCATGGTTGGTTTAAACATGTGGTATGTATCACTAATTAATCCCGTGTGATACCCGTGGTCTAAAAGCCTCTCCGCAAGAGTCGTTTGTTGCGGTGGAATCTTATGCCATCCACGGCCCGTCGGCCAGAGGCCCTCTGTATCGTAGTTGAATCGCCAGGGAAACGATCGATGACCGGTAAAGTAGGCTCGCCTTATCGGAATCGTCGGCTGTGCCTCACCGAATGCATTCATAAATTCTACACTTTCCTGGCGTATCGCATCCAAGTTTGGCAAAGATACGGGCCAAGGCCCTCGATGGTTCAACAGATCCCATCGAAACGTATCCAAGCACATCACTACCACGTTATAATTGTTCATAATCATTCTCCTCGCACCGTAGTCCTCCAATCATCTATCCGTTAAAGAAGGCTGAGCCCAGTGCCGTATGAAAACGCCTACGCAAGGTCGCAATGTTTACGTCCCTCCCATAGTGCACGCGATTGGTCAATAAACAAGCCCACGTATGACTCGGTCGGTCAAACACAATGGAAGTACCGGTAAATCCCGTGTGACTAGCGACTGTAGAAGGCCACCTCTCTCCGCTGATGTCTTGACTATCCCCCCGCAAAACCCAGCCCCATCCCCGATTACCGTTCGTCTCTGGGGTTTTCGGCAAGACAGCTTGGTCGAGTAATCTACCATCTATTAGTTTCGACGCCCCCGCCCACATCATGAGATAATGTGCTACGTCCATAGCCGTCGAAAATAGCCCCGCGTGGCCCGCCACCCCTTGCATCGCCCTAGCCGTTTTGTCATGGACGACCCCCACAGTGGGACTCCCGTCCCTAACCTCAGTAGCCGCCACATTTGTCACGCTCCACGGCGCATAACGTGTATCGTGCATCTCAAGCGGACGGAATACCTGACCTTCGACCCACGTGTCCAATGAGATCCCCGTAACCCGCTCAATGAGTTCTCCTAAAATAATGAAACCCACATCACTGTATTGCACGACAGTGCCCGGTTCGTTTTCTATAGATTGAGCCAACGCCGCCTCCACAATCTCATTGCGTTGACTAAAACGTTCCCATAGTGGTGGGTTAGAGACTTTGAGTCCCGCGGTATGTGTCAGCAAGTGCCCAATGCAGACCCTGCACTTCGGCCCATAAGCATATTGGGGAAAATAGGTCGACAACGGGGTGTCTACAGAAAAGCACCCCCGTTGGATCAATATTAAAGCCGATGGCAGCGTAGCCATTACCTTAGTTAAGGACGCCACATCAAAAAGCGTGTCTTCGCGCATAGGTCGTCGTTCAGCATAAACTTGGGCCTGACCTCCATAATATAGATACCGTACGTCGTGTCCGACCCCGGCGACCGCCACAAATCCTGGGATGAGGCCAGTCGTAACTGCCTCATTTAGAATATCCGAAACTGGTTCAAATGCTCGCATTTTCTTCCTCATTATTGTCAAATCAGTTCTTTCCAGCCCTTAAGGATTTACAGGTGATTCCTCCAACTGGTCGTCATATGACCGAGGCCCCAGTCCATAGATCCACCGCCCCAAGGCCACCGCGTTGGCACCCTGAAGACCGACTTCCTCTCCCAATATTGACGGACGGATTGCTACGGGAGGATCGTTCCAAAATCGGGTGCGACTTTTTATTGTATTCCTCACATCCGTTTCAATCTGAGCCCATGCGTCTGCCAACCATCCCCCCAGCACAATAATGCGCGGGTTGAATATATTCACAATCCCTACCAACGCGGTCGCCACCAAATCCACGACATCATAATAAGCACCACGTTGGTAAAGATTTTTCAAGGACGTATTAATGGTTTCGCCTTGGCCAACTCTCAGAATGGATTCAATGCGGGATTGATTTAGATAAGTTTCCAAACATCCCACATTTCCGCACCAACAGGATTCTCCCTTCCAATTAATTGTCAGGTGCCCCAATTCTCCACCAATGCCATGTCCGCCACTGAACATTTTACCGTCCGCTAGTACCCCTAATCCTATCCCTTGTCCCGCAAACAAAAAGGCTAGCCACTCGGATTTCGCCATCCCACCAAATAGCATCTCGCCGAGTGCCATCGCACGGGCATTATTATCCACCACTACGGGCAGTCCCGTCGTAGACGCCAATAATGAAGCCCACGGAACTTGTTGCCACTCATAGGCGAGAGCTGCGTAGATCATTCCCGCCTCCGTATCTACAATGCCCGATGTTCCGACTCCTACACCCAATACTTGTTCACCAGGCACGTTGCGCATCTTGGTTTTTATTACGTTGGCAATATCCCGCGCTACATCCTGCGGGTTAGGATGGTCTGGGATGGCGATATGCGATTGGTGAGTGACGGACCCATCAAGGTTCCCTATTCCGATTGACGCGTGCTGGCGTTGCATGTGCACCGCTATCGTAAAATGATTCCCATTACTTATTTCCAACCCAATTGATCGCCGACCGGCTGATCGAATTTCATCTAGCGCCCCTATTTCATGCACATATCGTTCTTTGATGAGGATACCGGTGATATTGGAAACAGAAGCCGGTGTTAGTTGCGTCATTTCCGCCAATTTAGCTCGAGAGATCTTGGGATGCTGAAGGATCAACCGGAGCAGGAGACTTCGATTTTGGCGATGTGCAAAGGAAATATTAAGCCCTCGACCCATGATGGATGGTCTTCTCCTCTCTTTTCTTAGAACCTAGCAACGTCGAGAGCGTCTGAACGGTAAGCGATGCTTCCGCGTCAGTTTCCGATAATCCACACATTTGCATCGCCAGTGCCGCGGGGAGATTCCCATGAGCGCGCCTCAGCATGTCTTGTGCTATCGCGCGAGGTTCGCCTGTGGCTATCATGAAGATTCGCACCGCGCGTTCTCGTAACTTGTCATTACTGGCTTTAAAATCGATCATCAAATTATCGTAACTGCGTCCCATCTTCACCATCACCAAGGTCGAGATCATGTTGAGGACAACTTTTTCCACAGTGCCGGCTTTTAATCGAGTTGAACCAAGCAAAATTTCGGGCCCACTATCCACGAACACTACCTCTTTTGCTTCGGCAGCAATCCGTGTACCCAAATTGTTTACCAGGGCTATGGTATAACATCCCCGATTTCTTGCTTCACTCAGTGCTCCCAAGACAAAAGGTGTGTCTCCGTGTGCGGAAATTCCCAACACGACGTCTGTCGGCTGCGCATTTACAGAAGCGATTTTCCTTTGTCCTTCGACAAAGTTATCCTCCTCCCCCTCTTGGGCCTTTTCAAAGGCCCCCATGCCGCCCGCTAAAATTGCCTGCACCCGATCAGGGGGTATTCCGAAAGTTGGGGGCAGTTCAACCGCATCCATCACACCTGCGCGACCCGCTGAGCCAGCCCCGACATAAAAAATCCGAGCGCCCGCACGATACCGGTCCGTCACTTCCACAATGATGCGTTCCAGTGTGGCAATCATCGGACGAATTTGGCCTATCGCTTGTTGCTCCGATGTAATCCATCGATGCATCGTGTCCTGCAAGGGTCGCGAATTCAACCATCGCAACTCTATATCTGGATGAGGTTGTTCGGTTCCGTAATGGGTCGTGTGCGTTGCCTCATATTGCCCATCGAGACGGACAGGAGCTCTCCCAAACCAACCCGATCGTCCGATGAGTTTCTCTCTTAATGTCACCCACACCACGGGATGATTGTCAAACACCTGTACCTTAACCATCTTCGCAGGGGCTGTTCCAAGAATCGACAGATTGTTGTATGCGACCACAACTCCTTCCCGCTCTGTGTTCGGGGGAACCTCATCAATCCATATCGGCACCACGGGAATCCCCGCCTCCGTATGTGTGGTAAGGACCCGCGCTGCAGAAAGTTTGATCGCGGTATCCGGAGACTTCACCACAAAGCAAGTTGCGCTAGAATATGGCAGCACCTGAGGGTCATCAACTAGGTGAATGCTCTGCGTGCGCATGTGATTGATCTGATCTCGCACTGAATTGGGATGTGGTACGGGGTACGATTCCCTGCTTTCTCTTTGACCCCCAAAAATCTCACCGACGAAACCCCAATACCAAGGAGCGAACACGGTATCGTGCAACGACAACGGGATGACGTCGGCCCCTTCTATGCGCCACCTGGTTCCATGGCTATCATCCTCAACCGCTACCCCTACGCGAAATCCTCCCCGATGAAATCCCTGTTCTGCGAATCGACACAGGGAGTCTCCGACCCACGGTATACTTGTGTGACTTAGGATCCCGTCAGGTGCTCCGAACACACCAGAGATATTCATAGCCTTCAATTTCGTTGCATACCAATGCGCAATATCGACAAGTTCCGCCGCCTCACCAGACGCAACAACCATACGCGCCGAGGGCCACCGAACATCCTCATCAGCCCAATGCCGCAACGCCGCCTCGGTAATCCACACGTTCAAATTTGGCTGTTTAAGGAGCAACTCATCGTGTGTCGCTCCCACCCACTCCGAGAAGTCGGTGACGACACGTATGACGGGTTGCCCGCTATCGACTTGAACCAATGTATGCTCTTTAAGAGTTCCCCATAAGACGATGCCAGGCATCATTACCCCATCAGGCCTACTTTCCGACCGCATAGAACATGGGCACCACTTTGTGTTCTTGCTTCATAATAAAGGAACATTCCATCCGATGTCTGAATTGGAGCCACATATCGTAGTGACCCGTATTGAGACTGGATCCACGGCCCATCATCAGGCACTTTGTAAAATCTCCTGAGATCACTCGTAATGGCCAATCCCACCCGTTCTTCGTAGTTCTCTTTAACATCGGCCGCACCATCATAAAATGCCAAGTAAAGGTTCTCCACTTTAACCAGGCCTGAAATTCTTGACACCAATGAATCCCATCCAGTCCCCGAGGATCCGAGTACTTCTCCAATCCACTTATGGTGACTATTCCCGACAGCGATGGCTAACCCCGTGTGAGATCGCACGCGACCAGTGGTAAAAACATCGTCACTGGCATGCAATCCTTCCACAGTATCTGCACTGTCTACGAGCTCTTTGGGAGCATAACTGACATACATAAAGCTTAAAGGCCCAACACTTACAAGAACAGGATCTTTTACGGCATGCGCCCCAATTATCTCTGGAGAAATCTCCGTTTGGCGGGTTCTGATGTCGAAATCTTCAACTCGATCAGCCCTCACCTGATCAATCTGCCACTGATGTGTTCGCCCATTGACGTAGCTCACGTAAAAAATCCACTGACCATCTTTTTTCGTCAAAGCACCCCGTTCCACTGACGGCGAGTCTAATTCTTCTTGCGTGACTTTCCACACGTCAGTGAAAGATATTCCATCGGTGCTTTTTGCAATGCGCGCTTCGTAGCCCCGACCCGAACCACGCGGTCGCCTCAGCCGATAATATAAATAGATAGCCTTATCCTCGTTATCGTAAAACACCCCCGGAGCCCCTACCCAATACCCATCCTGGTCAGCCGGACTGGTTCGCACGATAAATTCTGGATGCTCATTGAACCACCCAAAGTCCTTCGAGACCAACAGAGATTGCGTCGCCATAATCTGTTCTCCTTTAGTAAATAACTTTAATCAATTCTGATTATACGCTTACCATTTCCGTGATGTCTACATGGAAGTTACAAAAAATTTGATTCAGTATTCTGTTGCCAACCGCAACGCTAGTTATCGGGAGCACGGCAAACAGTTTTTGTCTACCATCGACCGCCTGAAATCCTAACAAACCGCGGGTCAATGATGCCTTTCGCACATTGAAAACTCCCGAGTGTTGGAAGGCGTTGGCCCAAGAAGCGGTTACCGTTGCCGACGACACGTATTGTAAGAGTCTCAGCGTAATGACACCCCGGCAAAAACTCACCACGCGGGATTAACTCAACGCCTCGGGGTCACCCTGCTCTGACTGTCCGCGGATTCCCCCAGTCTTAAGCCCACAACTCTCAATTAACAATTGAGGAATTTCCTCAAAGTTTGAGGCCTTTCATCGTCGCTACTGCCCGAAATTTGTCCCGCGCAAACCCACCGCCACCGAATGTTTCGAGGAGTGTGGCGGTCACCGAAAAGACCAACTCAGCACCCTTTTGACGCTGAAATTTCAATCGACGCATCGAGTTGGCCATGGGAATTTCTGGAACGCAACTTGATGGAAATGATCTTCATAGGTGTGGAGCATCAGGGAAATCTCTTGAACGGTCGCTTCGGCGAGTCAAAAAACTCCTCGGTTTTGCCTGCAAAGGGCTTTGATGGGTCGTCCATTCCAGTCGTCTTGGGCGTAGAAACCCAGTGCACAAAAATTTAATGTTGACGGCGTGTGTTTCGTCAGCATAAAAGACTTAAACCTGCCCGATCAACTAACTTTGGCTGGTTTCCTCTAACCTAAGAAGCCTAAGAGTATAATGGACCCAGAAAATCGGACACAAAAAAGGGGTCGCGTTTGATACACTATGGCTATTCGAAAACACCACACACCGGCTTTGAAAGCGCAATTAGTTTTGGAGA
>JAMCTO010000143.1 GCA_023381095.1 Bacillota bacterium | reverse complement strand
GTGAATATTCTAGGCCGAACGGGTGATGGAGGCATTGATGGAGTTGGGGTGTATCGCGTGTCCTTAGTGAGTTTTCCTGTCTTCTTTCAATGCAAACGGTACAAAGGGTCTGTCGGCGCAAGCATTGTTCGCGATTTTCGGGGTGCTATGGCAGGGCGAGGGGAAAAAGGTCTCCTTATTACCACGGGGCACTTTACGACCGAGGCTATAGCTGAATCGTCTCGTGACGGCGCACCACCAGTGGAACTCATCGACGGAGAGCGATTATGTGAATTACTCAGAGAGTACGAACTCGGCGTAAAGGTACGACAACGCACTGAATATGATATTGTGGTTGATGACGAATTTTTTCATTCTTTTCAAGTAACTATTCGGCGGAATTGATGACCCATACTGAGTTAGAGTTAAGTTATTAATAGGCAGGTGCCTTTAGTTCAAATATTTCAAGGAGGCAAGACACTTTTGGAAGTTCAAGGTTTGACTAAGAACAATAATAACCCCGTAGTTGAACAGAACGCAAAAGAAACCGACAATCGAATCAAAAATGGAACCATCACGGTAACTGCCCCAGCAGGTCATGTGACGTTCAATGTCATTGATAACAAGGATCCAATAACGGTGAGCGTTTCACCATTAGATATCTTAGAATTTCGTGCTTGCCTTCCGCTTGCACAGCCTTCAGGTGCCCGATTACTGACCGGATTTACGCTTGAAGAGACCATTGTTGCGTTGGCATTGTGGCACATAGAACATACATCCTATGAACCAGAGGAGGGCCACTTTGCCATGGTACAACCCGCCGACGTTATGTTCGTGGAACAGAACTTACGAGACTGGGTAAAAACATTCGAGAGGGCCTCAGCGATGTTAAAGTCCATATCAACGAATGGGAGTGATAAAAGCTCAGGCAGTACAAATAAGTGATTAGGCATTTGTGGGCATGGATCCATAATACGGGGTGGCCGTTTGCGTTCGGTATCCCAGAAGACCAAAAGACCCATGAATCCAAGGAGCAGGTTTTCTTTGTGCCTAGAGTCTTGTATTTTTTGGCTTACGGATTATTTGTTCTCACTTGTTGGCGTGATTGGCAAAGCCCCAACCGACTGTTAGGAACTTTTGGTCTTTTGCTAGTCATGTATGGACTCCCACGACTCACAAGCCTCAAAATTATGAATATTGTTGAAGCTAAAGGCGGAGACAGCACAATCAAAGAAGCTCTAACTTTGTTCAGTGCCTTGCTGAAAGAAAACCCGAAAAACGGCGTAGCTTCGTTTATTTATGACCGGCCGTGGGATGAAAACTCTAATAGGGTTGGGTCAAAGTCCATCGGAATTCCATAGACTTAATATTCCTGATGGCGGCAGAACCCAATAGACCACTGCGGACCGTACCCGGAACGACCTCCTTGTGAACACGAGATTTCGAGAGGCAGGCCCACGGTAGAATGCCGATTGTCGGGACTGGTGTAAGACCCCCTTTTTGATACACGCCTTTTCTCCTTCTGCCCTGGCGCTCCCTGCCGTGGGAAAAGATACGAACGCGTCCTTCCCGACCCCCTAGTCGCGTTCCGGCACCGATAGAAAGAGAAGGTCCGGGGTCTGCTTGCTAAAACTATGCACGTGCGCGTGTGCATGTGTTTTGGCTAACTCTTTTTGTCATCGGTTTGACTAACCGTGTTGTCATCGCTGCTTTCGGTTTGAGGAAGGTGGTCGGAACATGATGCCGCCCGACCCTTGTCATTCGGGTGGGGTGTAGGCTGTGAGGTTTGGCCGTACGCCCAACGCGATTCCCAGTCCACAGGACTGAATCCCGTAGGGTATTGCGTCAGTAGAGTGCCTCGGATCGGATGACAGCCGAGTGAGTCGGAGTGATGCCCATAAGCATGAGCGCCAACATCAACCCAACCTTCCCCCCGAGACCCTTGCCGATAAGAATGGCCGCCGTAATGGAGAGCATTTCCGCCATACACGGCCCGCCCTTAGGCCCTGCATAACGGATCACGATCACCTCTTGCGGAATAATCGCATCCTGTAAAACCGCCTGCATCGCGTCCCCGTGCCCTGGCATTCCGGATCTGCAAACGAGCACCACATTGTGGACAGCGCGGTGCATGGTCCATCGGCATCAAAACCCTTCGCACACGTTGTTGTTCATCCCAATTGTAACGCGGCCGAGACCCCCTACCCAAGGATTTAGCATCGCATTCCTCTCGCCCATTAGGCAACGTCTCTTCGTCTCTTCGATGACACTTGCCACCAACAATGCCCCGGGGCGGTGGTGGCAGGCACGTGACCGGGTCGACACGCCTTCAGCACGAGAAAAAGGCTCCCGAGCATGGAGGCTTGATCGTCCCCGAATTTCATGCGATGATCCATGATAAGACCACCCAGGAGAGGACGACATGCCGAGGAGGGAGCAGTGGCTATGGTACGCCATGTTTTGGGCACCTATCGTTGCTGGGTCACGCACGCCGACCCTCACGGCCATTTGCGCCTGATGATTTGGGCCATGGGTCGCGCCGAACCCGTCATGACCGTGTACTACGCGCCGTCATCCGAGCAGTCCGATCCCGATGATCCGCGGACATGGGCCCTGGATGGCCTAGAGCTTTTCATTCCTTATGACCAATGTACGCCTTTAGAACGCCGCATTACGGATAAAATCTGGCCTCTGCTGCAGTCGGCACCGCCATTCGCCTAGTTGCTCCCCATGCTGGATAAATTCCTCCAAGTCCAGTCCGCGCTAACTGCGGACACTACACCCTGGTAAGAGGCCTCTCCGGATCACGATGGGCCCGCCCCTGGAATTCAGGGTGGGGGTCCGTCCACGCAGAAAACGCGAGGACTTTGGTGCCCCAACACGCAGGCTCAATGCCCAATCGGTGCAGTCGTGGTTTTTGGTGGCAAGTCCTCGGCGAAGCCCACCGCTAGCGCCGTTGGCCTTCCCCCTTCGTCCCGCCTGTTTTCGGCATTACGCCTGACGCAGACGGAGGGCCTTCATTCCCGTCAACCTCATCTGCCCGCTAGAGCCCCTGAGACCAGACCTCACTCGGCCTGCAATGCGGAGTCGACTGGCGCAGCAGCCCGCTGCGCCACCACGGCTGGGCGCTGATCCCGTTCCCAGGCAAGATACTGGACGATGAGGGCGTCGAGTGCGCAACTCACCCGTAATAACTGGGGATCCCGGAGATCCTGGGATTGAAGAAAAATTTTCGCCAATTGCCCCTGCAACGCGCGAATTTGCTCCAAGAGACGCGGGATATCCGACAAGCCAGCTTTCCTTTCCTGCTCCAAACTCGCCATCGCCATGACTGACAGAAAAATTCTACGTAAACCTCGGCCATTCCTGCCTCATTCGACGCCGATCGGCCTTTTTTTGTCAGCTCTCAGCCCCATCGACCAAAATGAGCGCATTTCCCTCACGCGGGGCCTGTTCACCCGCGTAGGGTCGCGCCGCACAACACCAACCGTCTGAAGAAGCTCTCAGAGGCCGCGGCGCTCTGGTCGGCCACGCCTTAAAGACGCCCAGCATGGCCCTTCCCGGTGTATCCTAGGGATAGCGTGATAACACCCCAACAGCGTGATCCCCAAACCCTATCCTGCGCGTTTCGGGGAAGGCTTGGCGAGGATTGTCCCCTCTATCATAGGATCCCTAACACGCAAGTGCCCTAGGAGGCGGTTTCTTTTCCTGGGTAGTCCGGAGGAGCCTAATGGTCCATGATTTCTGGGTCTAGTGACCCAGTTCACGGGTCCCAACGACCGTATGGAGACCACAGACCCATGACCGGCATGTCCTACGCCGCTCAGAACCTAGGGGAACTCAGCGTTCTGCGGGGGCCGAAAGCTGGGGTGTAGCAAAATGGTCGTTCACCATTGATCGCCACCGATCTTACGTACCAGGGTGCGTAAGTATTGGAATTTTTCTAAACCGCGCGTTTGGCTGATTTTTGTCTTGGAAGGCTTAGCGGGCAGTGTGCTGGCCTGGCATGCTTCCGGCGTGTTCCCCTGGCTTTGGGTTGGGGTCGCCATGATGGCCATCGCCCGGGCGGCCGCCGGAGCCGAGGCTTTGACCAACGTGCTGGATCGTTCCCTGGACGCGGTCATGCTCCGCACGCGTATGCGGCCCTTGCCGCGCGGCACCATCACCCCAAGGGAGGCTATTTCGAACCAAGAGGGCCCGCATGTTATTGTATACCGCTTGTTGTGGCTGGCACACTGGCATATTGCGGATTTAACGTGTCACGAGTTTGCCCTAGGGACCAGGTGAGCGGCGGGTCGCTTGGGGAGAGCTCCCGATGCGGACTGGGTCGTCGTTTCACATCGTTGCGGACGCCTCCACTTGCGCGCGGTCC
>JAMCTO010000142.1 GCA_023381095.1 Bacillota bacterium | reverse complement strand
TGCTCACGTAAGGCCGTCTTGAGAAACTTGCCAGTGCTGGTTTTAGGCAATTCGGGTAAGAATATGATACGATCTGGCAACCACCATTTAGGGAAGCCATCTGAGATAAACTGCAACAATGCGGACTCAGAGACACGAGCGTTCTCCTTAAGCACTACGGCCGCAATTGGGCGCTCCTGCCACGTAGGATGCGGCACGCCAATCACGGCCGCTTCTTTTACCCCGGGATGCGCCATCAACGCATTTTCCAAATCAACTGAACTAATCCACTCTCCGCCTGACTTTATCAAATCCTTGGTACGGTCAACGATACGCACGTAACCTTTGTCGTCTATGGCGGCCACATCGCCGGTCCGGAACCAACCATCCTCGGTCCAACTCCCTTTGGTGTCGGGTCGGTTGTAGTAGGAACGGGCGACAAAGGGACCACGAACCTGGAGTTCGCCAATGGCCTGGTTGTCTTGGGGCAACACCACCGCATCACCGTCGAGCGACACAACGCGAGTTTCTGCCAGAGGGATAGGCATTCCAGCTTTAGCCCGGTAAGTATATTGGATGGCTTTGGGCTGGTTGGTGAGGGTGTTTTGTAACACCGAAAACGTTGCCACGCCTGCCGTTTCGGTCATGCCGAATCCTTGCCGGAGGCGTATTCCATGGGAGTCATAGGACTGAATTAATGCTTCTGGTACCGGAGCTCCGCCGGAACCGATCTCTTTTAGCAAAGAAAGATCCCAAGCCGCAGGCGACTTTTCGTATTCCTGCAACACACTCATCCAAATAGTGGGAATGCCCACCGCTTTGGTCACCTGTTCTTCGCTAAACAATTGCAATAGCTGAGCTGGTCCCAGATATGGCCCGGGAAAGACCAGACGTGCGCCCACCATGGCCGATAGCACCGGAATACCCCAGGCGTTGATATGAAACATAGGGACAATGGGGCACACGGTGTCTTGTGGCGTAATGGACAACACTGCGCCTAGACCGACGGACAGTGCTTGCAGGATCAGGGCGCGGTGGGAATACACTACTCCCTTAGGCTTTCCGGTTGTTCCCGACGTGTAGCACATGCCAGCTGCTGCTGTTTCTGCAATGGACGGATAGGAAAACTCAGTGCCATAGCCGTTTATCCAGGTTTCGTAATTGATGGCTCCGTCTGGTATCGGGGATCCGGTCCATGGCACCACCACGACCGTATTTACCGAAACCAAGGGCGCTACTTTTTGCCATAAAGGCAATAAGACATCATCGACAATGACTACTTGGTCTTCAGCGTGGTGAATGAGATAGGCGATATCCTCGGGGTGGAGCCGCAAATTAAGCGTGTGCAACACGTAACCCGCACTTGGAATAGCGAAGTAACTTTCCAGGTGGACATAGTGATTCCACATCAGGGTAGCCACTCGATCACCCGCGTGTAGGCCTAATGCCGATAGAGCATTAGCCAGTCTTAAAGTGCGATCATAAAAATCGCGGTAGTGGTATCGATGGTGGGCGTGGTCCGGTTGGACCGAAACCACCTCAACTTCACCAAACAAGTGTCGGGTCCGCTCCAAAATGTGTGGCAGTACCAACGGAAATTCCATCATGGTGCTCTCAATCATGGGTAACCCCCCAAATGATCGTGATTAACGTGGCTGCATGCGGATGGCGCCATCAATGCGGATGACTTCGCCGTTTAACATGGTGTTTTCCATTATGTGCCTAACTAGTTGGCCAAACTCGGACGGTTTGCCCAACCGCGACGGAAACGGCATCTGGGCGCCTAAGGAAGCACGGGCGTCTTCAGGCAACAAGCCCAGCATTGGAGTATCAAAAATGCCAGGCGCGATGGCCATGACACGAATTCCAAATCGCGCAAATTCTCGAGCCAGGGGCAAGACTAATCCGACGATTCCACCCTTGGATGCGGAATATGCTGCTTGACCGATTTGTCCCTCAAAAGCGGCAACGGATGCCGACATGACGATGGCGCCGCGTTCGCCATCGTCCCACGGCGGTTGCGCTGCCATCATTTCGGCGCTCAGCCGTATGACATTAAAGGTGCCGATGAGGTTGACGTCAATGACTCGCTCGAACAAGTCCAACGGATGGGGGCCATTCTTTCCCAGAACCCGGCTGGCCACCCCGATGCCAGCACAGTTGACCACACCGTGCAGGCCACCGAAGGTGTCTTGCGCCACGGTTAGCGCTGCTTTTACATCATCAGATTTGGTAACGTCAACTTTGACAAATCGGCCATCTAACTCTTTGGCCACGGCTTGTCCATGCTCAGCATCAACATCGGCAATGACGGTATGTCCTCCCGCTTGTGACAAAATCCGTGCGGTTGCAGCCCCAAGTCCTGATGCGCCTCCAGTAATAAAAAAGGTTTTGCCTTGAATTTCCATGGTTACTCGCTTCCTTTCGTGTCGCCTATTTTTGCACGGGAACGTTGTTGAAATTTCTCCACGCCTTCCCGCATATCTTGGCCAAATAGCTGAGTCATACCCAGTTGTGCTTCGATACGGAGCGCTTCTTCGATATTGAGGCCCCATCCCCGGACTGCGGCTTGTTTGTCGGTATGGAGCGCCGATTGGGGATTTTTCATGATATCTTGTGCCCATGCTCTGGCTCTATCATATACTGTAGCAGTTTCCGTGACTTCGCTGACGAGCCCCCAACTCAGAGCGGTTTGGGCATCAATTTCTCGTCCGGTAATGATGAGGTCCATGGCACGACCCCAACCAATCACTCGTGGCAATCGCTGGGTGCCACCATCAATCAGCGGCACGTTCCAGCGCCGTTCCAGGCAACCAAAACGGGCGTCCTGGGCAGCAATCCGGATATCGCACCATAGTGCCATTTCTAGTCCACCGGCAACACAATGTCCTTGGATTGCAGCAATCGTGGGCTTAAAAATATCGGTCATCCGGGTAAATCCTAAATATCCGGTGCCACGGTAAATGAAATCAGGGTCAAAGGGATTTTCCGGACGTCTCAGGGAGTCGACGGCCTTTAGGTCAGCGCCGGCGCTAAATGACGTGCCATGACTTGCCAAAATGGCCACCCACGCGTTATCGTCATCGCGAAACCGTTCCCAAGCCGTGTGCAGTTGTGCAGCTGTTTCCCCATTGATGGCGTTATGTACTTGAGGACGATTTAACCAGATGGTCACGAGATGATCTTCTTGTTGGTACAGCACTTCATCAGCCATCGGCATCCCTCACAAGTCGTTTTTGGATGGTAAAAGAAAATACGGCGGTTAGTCAAATTTCGGCATGTTAAAAGCGTTTTTCAACTATTTTTAACTGTCCACGTGCCCGTAATTCAGTTTTGCATTACTTAACGTTCCCGTCAACTATCTATCTTACGCGGCATTTACACGATGCCGCATAAATTTATTGCTCTTGCGTTGAGTTATCTACAGATATGTCGAAAAAGCGTGACATATTTCTTTTGCGTTGCGTTATTGCGGCTACATATAATAGGGGTGGTTCGGAAGGGGATTGGGCGATGGACTTGTTAAATCCACAAGTTGACTTTGTTTTTAAACGCATCTTTGGGATGCAAGAGAACCAAGATGTTCTTCTGAGCTTTTTAAACGCGGTTTTTGAGGATTCAAATGAGCCGACGGTTTCCAGTGTCGAAATTTTGAACCCGTTTTTGGAAAAGGATGCCATAACGGACAAGATGTCGGTATTAGATGTAAAGGCAAAAACAGACGATGGCACGTTAATAAACGTCGAAATTCAATTTCGAGACCATCAAAATATGGTGAAGCGAACGCTATATTATTGGGCAAAAATGTTTGAGGATCAGTTGCAGCAAAGCTCACAGTATCACCAATTGCGAAAAACCGTAACGATTAATGTGGTACGTTTTTCATGTCTGCCTGGGCATCGATTTCATACATCGTTTCACTTGTTGGAAGATGCGTTTAAAAACAAAGTCAACTTGTGGATTTAACAAGTCCATCGCCCAATCCCCTTCCGAACCACCCCTATTATAT
>JAMCTO010000141.1 GCA_023381095.1 Bacillota bacterium | reverse complement strand
GCGGGAGAAGTTCATGAATCTGTGGTTAATGCCTTATTGGCCGCTGAAGACATGACAACGGTAAAGCCTTACGGCAAGATAGTCAAAGCCATTGATCCAGAGCGTCTAATGCACTGGGTTCAACAATACCATCCCTAACGCAAAACAAATGAAAACCAGGCCGTCTCCGACCTGGTCTCGCCGTGTGGAATTTGCCCGTTATTTTGCGACGGATTCTTTTAATGCCTTGCCCGCCTTAAACGCTGGCACTTTGCTGCCAGAAATTTCGAGGGTCGCTCCGGTGCGGGGGTTACGTCCCACCCGTGCCGCTCGCTGCCGCACCTCAAAAGTACCGAAGCCAACAAGAGAGACCCGGTCGCCTTGAGTTAGTGCTGCTTCAATCGATTCGACGACCGCATTTACTGCCTTTTCTGCGTCTTTTTTGGTCATCCCTGCGCGCTCCGCGACTTCCGTCACTAATTCCGCCTTGTTCAACAATATCCCTCCTGGGTACATAGTGTTTACCAAAACCTAGCTTCGCTCCCACTATTCGCCAACAACTCGCGAAATCCTTTTTTTATCCAGAAATTTCCCGCTTCAACCTAGTTCAGACGGCCGATTAAGGGATACAATCCGTCTCCATAATGCCCATTCGACGTCCAGATGTTGCTGACGACCAACTTCCGCGATCGCCCAGGCCGCATCTGCTAGGATATTTTCCAGTGTTCCCGGGTTATTGGCAATATATACCTGCATAAAATCTATCACTGATTGGAAGGCGGTGGATTGGGGAATATGTCCCTGTTTCCCTTGCCTCTTGGCCATCACTAGGCTAGGATACACCCATGTGGCCGCAACCTGCGAATGCGTCTCCTCGGCCTTGATTTTTTCCCATTGTTCTTTGACCGCCTCCGCATTGGCTGCCTGAGCATCCGCGAATACGTGAGGATGCCGCCGAATCAATTTTTGCACTGCTCGGCTGACCACCTGGTCGAGGTGCGCATCCGAAAGCAATGCGCTATGAAACACCACTTGCAACAAGACGTCACCGAGTTCTGCCTGAAAAGAATCTAAGTCATCAGCAATCAGAGCTTCTGCAGCCTCGTAGCTTTCGTCAAGCAAATACGGCAGAAGCGACAGAGAGGTTTGCTGACGGTCCCATGGACATCCATTGTCGGATAATAGACGTTGTACCACGTAAATTAAAGGACCGACCTCTTCGGGATTCGCCGGCAATTCGATCTGAGACTGAGGACCCAAGGTTATCTCTTTGACATCGCGCCAATATAGAGCTTGCGGTGGATCTTCTAAGGTAGGCCACCAGCGGATCGGAGAGTCCAAAGGGAACAAGTGGCCGAAGGTTTGCCAAATCTCCTCCGCCGGCAGGGGCCCCCTCACCATAAAGCCCCGGCTATCGCTGTCCGAATCCCAGACCCATTGTCCCATACCGGTTTTCACCTCCGACTTCTAGCAGTATACCAGAGGATGGCCGCCTGGCAAAAATTTCAGCGATCATTCCATAATGTTGTAAGAGAGCCGAGTTCACCGACTCCCGCCATCAGGATCCCGTACACCACCATACCCCCAAAAATAGCCGTTGCCGTCATCAGCAACTCCGGCATCGCACCGCCAATCTGCAGCCATACTTGAATGCCTATGACCATCAACACCGTGCCCGCAAGAGGCCACAATGCTCCAGCCAGCAAGCTACCGGGATTGGGCACAATTTTCTTCCAGTCGCGCCAATTCGCATACGCAGTAATAATGCCTGCGATAACTGTTCCAATGGCTGCACCGCGAATCCCTAATCCGGGCATTGCGGTCAACCACCAGGTTAACCCATATTTCACCATAGCTCCAATAACCAAGTTTTTTACCGGAATCCATCCATGACCAGCAGCCTGTAGCGATGAGCCCAATATCTGCTGAATCGCAAGAACTGTAGCGCCAATGGCTAAAATTTCTAGTGCCCCGCTGGCTCCTGATTCGCCATAAAGCAGTCGTGTCAATGGTTGCGCCAAAATTATAAGTCCGCCGCTCATTGGCAAGCCAACCAACCATACCAGGTGCGTCGCCACGGCGACGCGTCTCCCGGCTTCCGCACGGTTCCCGCCAGCAATGGACCGTGCCACGGCAGGAACCAAAGACACCGCTAATGCCGCACCTACTACCATGGTGAGATTCACTAGGGGCATTGCCTCCCCGCTCAAGCGCCCGAACTGGGCGGTGGCTTGCTCCATAGTAAGCCCCGTTATAGTAAGCCGCAAAGGCACAAACATTGAGTCTGCCAGCAGCATCAGGGGAAAGAGCAGGCCGGAGAGGGACATGGGCAATGCAACTAAAAACAAACGTATCAAATCTCTAACAGGAATTGGCCGGGTAAGACGAAATCGCGGTTGATGGTGCATGCGTCGCCAAAATAGATATCCTACCCCCAGTCCGGCACCTACCGGAGCCCCTAAGGTAGCTCCCGCGGCAGCAGCAACGACCCCCCGCGGCAGCAATAACAATGCCATGGGAAACATCACTGCAACCCGCACTATTTGTTCTAAAATCTGGCTCATCGCCGTGGGTGCCATTTCCTGCTGTCCTTGAAAATATCCACGAAAACTTGCCTCAATGGCCACAAATCCGAGTGCTGGCGCCAAGGCCCGAATCGAAAGGGTCGCCGCAGGCTCGGAAAACAAGGTACGCGCAATCCAAGGTGCTGACATTTCCATGGCGACAGCAAGCACCACGCCCACCGTTCCTAGAACCACTTGCGCCCAGGCACCTAGTGCTTCGGCCCCTGCGACATCCCCCCGGCTAATTTTTTCTGCGGTCTGCTTGGACAATGCAGTAGGAATACCGTTAATCGAGATGGCCAACAACACCGCGTAAAGGGGGTAGGCCATTTGAAATAGTCCAACCCCATAATCTCCCAGTACCCGGGGCAAGAATATACGATAGACCGCGCCAATTAGTTTGGAAACAAAGGATCCAATCGACAACCAAAAGGCGCCCTGCCAGACGGTGCCACGACGGTTCTTTTCCATTTGGCCTCTCCTTATGTTGCCGCACTCTGCTCTTGCAACATATGGAGCCTGGCCCCAAAAAAGACCTCAGGCTATCCTCGCATCATTTTAAAACTTCTGTCTACCGCATCTAAGGTTCGTTCAATGTCGCCATCTTGGTGAGCCGCAGACACAAACCATGCCTCAAACCGACTCGGAGCCAGGTAAATGCCTTCGGCCAACATCAGATGGTGAAATGTCGCAAACTGTTCTTTGGAAGCTAGATTGGCGGTGTCGTAATCCACAACCGCAGTCTCCCCAAAAAACACCGTAAAACCCGAACCGACGCGGTTAATTGTAATCGGAATGTCATAATGCTTTGCCAGCTCTAAAATACCCGTCTCAAGCGTACGTGCCAATTGTTCCATTTTGAGGTAGGGATTTGTCGTCCGCAAAATTTCTAACGTCTTTAATCCGGCGGCTGAGGACAACGGGTTGCCCGCCAAGGTTCCCGCTTGAAACATTCCTCCCAACGGTGCCACGTATTGCATGATATCCTGTCGTCCCCCATAGGCTCCGGCAGGAAGCCCGCCGCCTATAATTTTCCCCATAGCGTAGAGGTCGGGGACCACCCCTAATAACTCAGCTGCCGATCCATAGTGAAATCGGAAAGCCGTAATGACTTCATCGAATACCAATAATGCCCCAACTTGATGGGCTAAGAGTTTCATAGTCTCCAAATACCCTGGCAGGGGCGCGACAATGCCCATGTTGCCAACCACCGGTTCGGTCAGGACACAGGCCACCCGGTCTCCCCAGCGCTCCAAAGCTTCCGATAACCGGTGAAGATTGTTAAAGGGCAAACTGATAACATCCTGAGTTACTCCCGTGGGAACTCCAAGGCTATCGGCTGTGCCCACCGTAGAAGCCCCAGATCCGGCTTTCACTAAGACTGCATCACTATGACCGTGATAGGCGCCTTCAAACTTAATGACCAATTGCCTCCCAGTAAACGCACGAGCCAAACGAATGGCAGACATTACCGCTTCGGTGCCGGTGGTGGTCAATCGCACCATCTCCAAGCCGGGGATTGATTCCACCAAAGTTTCGGCCAATACGATTTCGCTAGGTACTGGGGTCCCCAAGAGGGTGGCCTGCGTACTAGCTTCCTGAATTGCTTGGGTCACTAGCGGATGAGCGTGTCCTAAGATCACGGGACCAAATGCTGCAAGGTAATCAAGATATCGATTTCCGTCGACATCAATCATGTAAGCTCCTTCACCTCGCGCCATCACCAGAGGTGGGTCACCGCCTACGCTGTGAAAAGATCGGGCCGGTGAATTTACCCCACCCGCAATGACACGCCGGGCGCGCTCAAACCATGTCTCATTCATGAATCAGCCTCCTAAAACCCCCTGTTGTAACGGAAATTCCGCGCATTCGTCCCCTCACAAGTCCCCATAATCCGAAACGTGGTATTATGTGCCTACGCCAGACACACACTGTACATATTAACCCACAAGGAGAGCAGACATCGATGGAAAAAGAACAAGAACCGTTGCGCAATGATCATAAGGCCCATGTAGCCGCGACTTACAAGGAATATACCGACGCAGAAAACGCCATTCGAAAACTCATTGACCGCAAAATACCAGTCGCTAACATCTCTTTAGTGGGCAAAGATTTCTCGATTCACGAAAAGCCGCTAGGGTACACCACCATTGGCGGGGTCGCCAAAAAAGGCAGTAAATTTGGGGCGCTATGGGGCGGCATTATTGGTCTGCTTATGGGCTTCACCATCTTCTTCATGCCGGTCACCGGTCCAATATTGCTTTTTGGCCCCATTGCTTATGCGCTGACCACCGCAGTAGAAGGAGCCGTTTTTGGGGGACTGGCTGGACTATTGATAGGATGGGGATTGAAGCATGAAAAAGCGTTGCAATTCGAAAAATCCGTGGAAAAAGGAGAATACTTAGTTGTCGTCAGCGGTGATGAGGAACTGATGGGCCAAGCTTATCTAGTGTTACAGTCAACCGATACTGTCAACTTAGAACGCTTTCAGCCGGATAACGAAAGTACCGCCTCATAAAGTCCAGTGTTGTGCTCCGCAACCGATCGTGTCGGCCAACGGCCTGGATAACCCCCGAGGCCTGTTTTGCTGTGTGTATCGGTTGGCCTGCCACATCTTCTTGACAAAACAGGGAAAAATCCTTGACATTCTTTGTCAACGATCTAGTATAAACATGAACATCAACAATAGTTAAAGTCATTGGAGGTGTGTTTGCCATGAGTTTTCTTCCTATTCGACGTACTCAACCATTAGAGGTTCGGGATCCTTTTGTGGAGTTCCAAAACGATGTCAGTCAACTCTTCAGCCGGATGTCAAAACTTTGGCTCTTCCGATCTATTTTTAGCTATAGTCCATTGGCCACTCCGGCACTTGATATCGAAGAAGACGATAAAAATTACTATATGCGGCTTGATGTGCCTGGGGTAACCGCACAAGACATCAATCTATCGGTGGATGAACACACCTTGGTATTGAGCGGCGAAAGAGATACCGAACACCGAAGTGAGTCCCGGCGCTCGGTTGCCACAGAGCGGATATATGGCCGTTTTTACCGAGAAATCACGCTACCTGTGGATGCTGATGTCGACCATCTTCACGCCAGCCTAAAACACGGGGTTTTGACGGTCACTATGCCTAAATTGGCAACTACCACGCGACGGTCGATTCCCATTGATAACACCTGACGTCAATGGGAATCGCAAAGCTCTCCGCATGAATTTATCAGCGGAGGGCTCAATTTGTCGGTTAGTGCACTAGCTGGCAGTCCCAGCGGTACCGTTAGGAACCTTTGCCCCGGGAACATCGGGCACGAGGCTCGGGGTGATGCCTCGTAGCATATCGGTTAGTTCGGTAGGCAGAAATAACAAGGTGTTCTGATTTGATTTGACTGCTTCCAACAACACATTTAATCCCCGCAATCGAAACGCTACTGTGGAACCTTCGTAGACATGCGCCGCCTTAAGGTATTCTTCCGCAGCGACCACTTCCGCCTCGCCATAGATGCGTCGGGCCTCTTTCTCCGCCTGCGCTTGGGCCTTCCGGCTCAACATTTCTTGCAACGAATCCGGGATTTTTAGGTCCCGCACTTCGACGTTTTGCACTTCGATGCCCCATGATTGCGCTCGAACTTTAATTTGGGTCGCAATTTCCTCATCCAGTCTGCGCTGTCCAGACAGTAAAATTTCCAAGTCGCTGCGACTTACAACATCGCGTAATGCGGTTTGGCACGCTAAGTCTATCGTTCCCCGATAGTCCTTGACCTCCAATGCAGCACTTTTAACATCAGACACTTTCCAAAACAATACCGCCATCAGCGTTACCGGAACCTTATCCTTAGATAGGGTTCCCTCCGTGCTGAACTCCGTCGTCGCAATCCGTTTATCAATAATTACAGCGCGTTGAAATCCCGCCCAGACCACATTGAGCCCCGGTCCGGTCTGCCTGACCAGTTTGCCAAAGGTAAACACCAACATCTCTTCCCACTGCTTTACGATTTTAATCGACACTGCCAGATAACCCAGTATGACCACAATAATGACCGCTATACTAAGGTTCATCGTATGAAGCCTCCTTTGGGCTCTATCCGTAGAGAACAGTAGCCTTGGTCTCAGTATACGCTCCTACAAAGGACCTCAGTAACGTCAATTCGACCAACTAATCGCGCGTGAAAAAATTCGCTACAAGGCTAGAGAGCTGTAACTGCTTGCAATGAATCTACAATTATGCCTAATAATATGGCATCGTCTCTCTAGGTGAGAGAACAATCAACGAATAGTTTGTGAGTATTGGCAAAGCCGCAGAGATGCTCGGGATGGGTATCGAAGGTCTCCGGAAATGGGAACGTGAGGGACGGTTGATTCCCCTGCGCACGCCGACAAATCATTTCCGTTACCGAGTGACGGACTTGCATGCCCTGATGGATGCTGACTAACACTTACAGTTCCCTAAAAGAAGGGGGAACAATTTTTGTCGCCGTCTGATTAAGAGAGAACAGCTATCTAGTGGGGAGTTCCTTGATACGGCCATAGATTTGGTCGCATATCTAAAAAATTTCCGGAAAGTTCTCCCGTATCTCGTTCATTGTTGGCAATGATGCCATTGCGCCGGCCTTGCTCGCTGCAAAAGATCCCACGGCCACTGCAAACTGAGTGGCCTGATGCCACGCCCATCCCTGACTCACAGCCCAAACCCAAGCTCCATTGAAAGCATCTCCAGCCCCGGTCGGGTCAATGGCTTGTACCTTTGGAGCATTAACGTGCACTCATGGCTGATTCCGGGGCACCATAAGGGCCCCATCTTTGCCCAACGTCACTAGAATTAACCCAAGTCTCGTGC
>JAMCTO010000140.1 GCA_023381095.1 Bacillota bacterium | reverse complement strand
ATTTCCCATGTTTACGGTGCAATTGTACGGTGTAATGAAATTGATCACTTCTCATAAGCGCGGTGACAAATTCAAAGGGACTCCCATCGGCAAACGTTTGCCGTTCGACGGAAAAAGCTGGAGATCCTTCCGGAACATCTAAGAGACGGCATTCTTGTGCATCGAGTTGAATCGCACTATAAGTTTCGATACCGCTTTCCGGCTCTACGCCGTAGTGCGCCCGCAGCGTGGCATACAAGGACACATTGGGTATGATAAAATCCAAGACATCGGGAAATCGATGGCAAGGTAAATACGTGCGATGAAGCCCCATGGGCTGCCCATTGGCCAACAGTAGTCGCACTAGACGAAAAACCTTTTGCCCTGGCTCTAATTCCAGGCGGTCCTGTAATCGCCGCGACGGTTCCGCGGCAATTTTTTCTAAAATAGTTGACCCGGGTTGCAACCCGCGGTCTCGCATTTCTTCCGTAAAGCTGCGTAGGGTCAGCGGTTCGGGCACCAAAGCGACGCCGGTAACAAAGGTTCCCCGCCCCTGTTCTTTACGTAAAAATCCCTCATCCACCAAACGGCTAACCGCTTTCACCACGGTAATGCGACTCACGCCGAATTGTTGACCCAATTGCTGTTCAGTAGGAATTTGATCACCCACTACCCACTCTTTGGCTTCGATTTTCCCTCGAATGTAGTCTTGGATTTGACGGTACAACGGGATGCCTGTTTCCCGTTCTAGAGACATTATGGCCCCATCCTTTCTCCATAATCGCTCGCTTGGAAAATGGCCCCCACAGCCGCCGCTTGGTGCCCAAGCGATGCCGCCTCGATCATTACCGAGCGTGTGGCAGGGGACGATTGACGATGAACAATTGCTTGCAATCGCGGCAAGAGAAAATCCGCATCACGAATGATGCCTCCGGATATCAAAACCAGTTCTGGGTCAAAAATACTCGCTAAACCTGCGATGCCATTGCCCAAATATTCAAGCCAGCCATCCACCGCCTTGCGATAGGGTCCAGGCGCTTCGCGCGCTTTATCCACCAGTCCCCGCCCGCCGGAAACTCCCAGCCCAGCGGCTAGTGAATCCAACCGGCGTCCCGATGCGATATCTTCCCAAGTAACCCACTCATTTCCTTGAAGCATGCGAAGCCAGCCAAAAGAACCTGCGGTTTGCTGTTGTCCCCGAATGATCCGCCCATCCACCATGATGCTGCCTCCAATGCCAGTGCCCACAGCCACTAAGAGTACGTTTTGAAATCCTTGGGCTCGACCGACTCGATACTCTGCACGCAGGGCCAGACGGGCATCATTGTCGACAATCACTGGAACCCCAAATCGACTGTTTAACACCTCACTCAAGGCAACTCCATTCACCGCAGGACAGTTCGGGGCCCAACAGGTGCCCGAAGACTGGACAAAGCCGGGGATTCCCACGCCAATTGCCGTCAAGTCAGATACCGCCAAAGTGTGTATAAGATCATCAAGGGTGTTTAACAGGGTTTCGGTCGCAGGAGGCACTGGTACTTCCAGCGATCGCAACTGCGGCCCGGTGTACGTTGATACCAAAAGCTTGGTTCCCCCCACATCGATCCCGACACACGACATGCGATTTAACCTCCGCTGCGCTGAAGCCGTTCGCGGTAGTCCACGTAAACGGCAGGATTTCGGCCAGGTTCGACGCCAATGGCATTTGGAGAGGCGAATGGCTTGACCTGGTAACCTTTTTCGGCCAGCCGAGTGGCTGTTTCCGCCACCACTGCTTGAATCAATGCAATAGCAACCAGGGTCGATGTGCCACCGACTTTCCCGCCTACGCCGTCAACGGCTACGACAGCGTCCTCCGGTGTTACCCCGTTATCCAAAATGAGGTCGGCTATATCTCCGATTTTCTTTCCACTACTATGGGTCGCAGCCCGTTCGCGGTGATTCTGAAGAGACGTCAGAGCGACAACAAATAGCCCTTGCGCCTTAGCAGCCAGCGCCACTTCCACCGGAGCCGCATTTTGCCCTCCATGGGAAATCACTATGAGGACGTCGTCACGGTGCCACACATTGTGCCGTAAAAAGTTATCCATATACCCTTCTTGTCGTTCGAGCCACAATAGCTCTTCGGCGCCACCCGGACCACTCACCGTTGTCCACATAAGCCTGGGGTCCATAATTGGAAAAAATCCCGGATATCCGCCGTAGCGCGGAAAGCAATCTTGCACCGGCAATACTGAGTGTCCACTACCAAACAGCCGCACCCAATGGTTAGCCAATATAGCGTCCGACGCCTTTTCCGCGACTTGCGCAATGATAGGTTCTTGAGATTTAACCTGGATAATAAGTTTTTCTACTTCGTCGAGATAAGTTCGCGCACCCGCCATTGAATCCTCCACAAATTTGATATGTCGTTATGTCGTCATGTTAAATCATTATTGCTATCTCGTCAATGGTCGGTATTCCCTGAATCTAACCATGAAACTGACCCAAATGGTGGTCAGGACCATTACCGATGCAAATGATCGGAGACGTCTTTTCCCAATCGACTTGGCGTAAGTAGAGAAGGAGGATCACTCCTACTCTACTGGCGTATCACGAGGAATTCACCCATGCCACACTCAAAGGGCGTCAGTATCGCGCCGATCCTTTTGAAGGTCCGAGAGAACTCATGGCCTATGAATACAGGGTGTCTATGGCGGTGTTGCTGTGGAGCGTCATGAAAGCCGTAGTCCGACGCAATGCACTAAAATCGCAGGTGTCGTTGGCGTATCCCCATGGACAATTACCAGATGCTCCGCCCACCAAACGCATCAAAGAACTGTTAACGACGGTGGCCATCACTTGTTACCGCGAGGGCACCACCCATCGCGCACTGGGGGAAATGACCGGGGTCCAGCGTTTGGCCTGCCTGTTGTGGGAAATCGAACCACGGCGGCTAACCGCCCTGTCGTCAGGGGAGTAAATACATGGCGTATAGCTT
>JAMCTO010000139.1:3369-4156 GCA_023381095.1 Bacillota bacterium | reverse complement strand
GGGTTGTCAAACTCCCTGAAGGCGTAGAAATGGTCATGCCGGGAGACAACATTCAGATGGAAGTCGAACTCATAGCACCGATCGCTATGGAGGAAGGTCTTCGCTTCGCTATTCGCGAAGGAGGGCGAACCGTGGGCGCTGGTGTAGTGACCCAAATACTGGCATAAGGCAAGGGGGAACGGACAGTGGCCCAGCAAAAAATCAGGATACGACTAAAGGGTTATGACTATGAAGTGGTAGATAAATCCGCAGCGACAATTGTGGAGACGGCGCGGCGCAATGGCGCCGCCGTCTCTGGTCCCGTGCCGCTGCCTACGGAGAAAAAGGTGTATACCGTTCTTACTGCACCTAACGGGGAGAAGGACATTCGCGAGCAGTTTGAGCGCCGCATTCACAAGCGTTTAATCGACATCATGGATCCGAGTCAGAAGACGGTTAACGCGCTCATGCGTCTGGATCTCCCAGCCGGAGTGGATATCGAGATTAAGCTGTAGGCGGGAGGATGTTATGAAAGGAATTATTGGCATTAAGGTGGGCATGACCCAGGTGTTTGATGACGAAGGCCGTGCCGTGCCGGTCACGGTAATTCAGGCGGAACCCAACAAGGTATTGAGACTGCGGACAATGGAGAAGGACGGCTATGAAGCGGTTCAGCTCGGCATGGGATTCATTAAGCCCCACAAGGTTGCAAAACCGCAGCGGATAGACTTTCAAAGGATTGGTGTAGAGCCTGTGAGGCATGTGCGTGAATTTCGTCTGCCGGGTGCGGTTGAGCTGCAACCCGGTT
>JAMCTO010000139.1:0-3359 GCA_023381095.1 Bacillota bacterium | reverse complement strand
AGAGGATGTTTTCAATGCGGGAGATATTGTTGATGTGACCGGAACCAGCAAGGGTAAGGGTTTCGCGGGCGTGATCAAGCGTTGGGGATTTCGGCGAGGACCGACAACTCATGGATCCAAGTACCATAGGCGGGTGGGTTCACTCGGCGCGCGAACATCAGGGGGTGGCGGCCGGGTTCATCCGGGCCGTAAAATGCCTGGTCATAAAGGGCATGCGCGCGTTACGGTTTTGCGGTTGCGGATTGAGAGAGTGGATGCGGACCGTAACTTGTTGCTTGTCCGTGGCGCGATTCCAGGGCCAAAAGGATCCTTGGTCATGGTACGGGACTCTGTGCGAAAACGGAAGGGGGCGATGTAGGTATGCCGACGGTGAATGTATACGACCTCGAAGGGCAGATTGTCGGCGAATTGCAGCTTTCCGACAAGGTGTTTGGCTCACCGATAAATCACGCTTTGTTGCATCAGGCGATTGTGACGTTTGAGGCTAATCAGCGTGCAGGTACTGCTGACACCAAAACACGCTCACAAGTGCGTGGTGGCGGGCGGAAGCCTTGGCGACAAAAGGGAACCGGACGGGCCCGGGCAGGTACAATTCGTGCTCCGCACTGGCGTCACGGGGGAGTGGTGTTTGGCCCGCATCCCCGCGATTTTTCGATGAAATTTCCTCGCAAAATGCGACGGGCTGCGCTTCGGCAGGCTCTGAGCGCGAAGCTTGCTTCTGATGAGTTGCGGGTGGTTAAGGAGCTAACCATACCCGAGATTAAGACCAAGCATGTTCTCAAGGCTCTCGATACGCTCGGAGTGGGGCGGAATGTGCTGTTTATTACGTCTCGCCCGAATGAGACCTGGAAACTGGCAGCGAGGAATTTTGGCCACGTGCACACCATCACGACGGACAATTTGAATGCCTATAACCTGCTTCGTTATCATCAGATTGTATTGGATACGGATGCGGTAGCACGTGTGGAAGAGGTGTTTGGTCGATGAAAACGGCGTATGACATTATTATCCGGCCAATCGTGACGGAGGAAGCCACTGACCAGATGGTCTTCAACAAGTATACTTTTGAGGTATCTCCCCGTGCGAATAAAATTGAAATCCGCCACGCGGTGGAGGAAATTTTCAAGGTGCGCGTCGTCAAAGTCAACACGTTGTGGCGTCCAAGCAAGGAGAAACGCCGGGGCGCGGTTGTGGGGCACACTAGCCGGCGCAAAAAAGCGGTGGTAACGCTGGCACCGGGGGACAGCATCGACATTCTTGAAGGTGTCTGACATTTAAGGAGGCTGGATTATGGGGGTACGCAAACTGAAACCAACGTCTCCTGGGGTGCGGCATATGACAGTGTCGACGTTTGAGGAGATTACCAAGACCGATCCGGAAAAAAGTCTTGTAGAGGGCAGAAGCCGGAAGGCCGGTCGTAACAATTACGGGAGAATTACCACTCGTCACCGGGGCGGCGGAACCAAAAGACTGTATCGGAAAATTGATTTTAAACGGACCAAGGAAGGTGTGCCAGCCACAGTTGAAGCTATCGAGTATGACCCCTTCCGCACAGCTCGGATTGCTTTGCTGAAATATGCCGACAACACCCTGGCGTATATTTTGGCTCCCGTAGGCCTTAAGGTTGGAGACACAGTGATGTCCGGCCCCACGGCGGACATCAAACCAGGAAACTCTCTGAAGTTGCAGGATGTCCCGGTGGGAACCATCGTGCATAACGTAGAGCTCACGCCCGGAAAAGGAGCGCAACTAGCCCGGTCGGCCGGGACTTCCGCTCAATTGGCGGCTAAAGAAGGTAAGCACGCGTTGTTAAGGCTTCCGTCCGGGGAACTGCGCAGAGTACCCGTGGCGGCAAGAGCTACGGTTGGCCAGGTTGGCAACGTCGAGCATGAAAACATTGTATTGGGCAAGGCAGGACGTAGGCGGCATATGGGATGGCGGCCGACGGTGCGTGGGACCGCCATGAACCCGGTGGATCATCCTCATGGCGGTGGTGAGGGTAAATCACCCGTTGGACATAAACACCCAATGACCCCCTGGGGCAAACCCGCCCTCGGAAAGAAGACACGGAAAAAGCACAAACCGTCTGATCGGATGATTGTGCGACGTCGAAAAGCAGGGAGGTAGGATATGAGTCGGTCAACCAAAAAAGGTCCGTATGTTGACGCAAAACTGATGAAAAAAATTGACGCCCTAAATACCAAGAACGAGAAGCGAGTGATTAGGACTTGGGCTCGCGCCTCCACTGTGGTGCCGAACATGGTCGGACACACCATTGCGATTCACGACGGAAGGCGACACGTGCCCATATACATTTCAGAAGAGATGGTGGGGCATAAGCTCGGCGAATTTGCTCCGACCCGGACCTTCAAAGGTCATGGAAACAAAACTGAGCGGTCTACGGCTCTGAAATAAGGAGATGGCATCTATATGGCAGACGTAGTAGAGTCGCGCGCCCATGTGCGCCATGTCCGCATTGCACCACGTAAAGTCCGGATAGTTGTGGACCTGATACGGGGCAAGAGCATACGGGACGCCGAGGCAATTTTGCGACACACCCCCAAACGGGCGTCGGTTATCGTGGCGAAGGTGTTAAAGAGCGCCGTGGCTAATGCGCAACATAATTACGACATGGACCCCCAGGATCTCTATGTGCATGCTGTCTGGGTTGATGGGGGCCCGACGCTCAAGAGAATTCATCCGCGAAGCCGGGGTCAGGCATTTTCGATTTTCAAGCGGACAAGTCACATTTCCGTTGTGCTGCGGCCCAGACAGAATAACTAGGAGGGAATTATGGGGCAAAAAATTCATCCAAAGGGTCTGCGACTCGGAATTGTCAAGGACTGGGATTCGAGATGGTATGGTGGTCGTAAAGACACTCCCGAGCTGTTGGGGGAGGATCTGGCGATTCGGCGGTTTATTAAGAAGCGTCATCACTCGGCGGGAATTGCACGTGTTGAAATTGAGCGGGGATCCGCGAAGAAACTCAGAGTAAGTGTGCACACGGGAAAACCCGGAATGGTTATTGGCAAGGGTGGCGTCGGGGTTGATGCCTTGCGCAAGGACCTCGAGAAATTGACAAGTAAGAACGTGAATCTGAACATTCTCGAGGTGAAGGTGCCGGATGCCGACGCCCAGTTGGTAGCCGAGAATGTAGCCGGACAGTTGGAACGGCGGATTGCGTTCAAGCGGGCCATGAAGCAGGCTATTACCCGGACCATGCGCGCCAGCGGAGTAAAAGGCATTAAAATTATGGTGAGCGGTCGTTTGGGCGGTGCGGAAATTGCGCGGCGTGAGTGGTCTTGGGACGGATCCATTCCTCTTCACACCTTGCGTGCTGATATCGACTACGGGTTTTT
>JAMCTO010000138.1 GCA_023381095.1 Bacillota bacterium | reverse complement strand
AAGCGGGAAATGAGGTTCATCCAATAAATCGTCCGTCGGGCGGTATGGCGTTGTTTAAAACGGTGGCGGTGATCCTCGTTGAGCCAAGTGTCAATCGTGGTCTCAAATGGATCGAGGTGTGAGGCATGCGCTTGCACCGGACCTCGACACCGTAGCCCACACCGTGCCTCTTGTATATTAAGGCGCTCACGGATTGGGGCGTGATGCCGGTGACATTGCCGCGTTTCCCGTCGGACGACTGCATTCACGATGGCGTTTTTCCTGTGGTGGGGGAATTCTGCATAATTGTTACGGCTTGGAATGGCAACCGCGTATAGTAGAACGTACATCATCAGATCACTCAGGTGAGTCTTTTGCAGGCGAGAATCACGTCAAAATCGGTAGGCGGTTGACCTATATTGTGGAATGCTGATCGGTATCAATCACAATCTAGGAGAGAAAGCCTTTCACCTGAGTTCTGATGATATATGTTGTACAAAGGTAATATAGGAGCAGAAGGTAGGAAGGTGACAACGACGACAAGGGCGGGGGCCGGATTTAGCCAAGATGCCGACAGTTTAAAGGCCGGGCGAATGGCGGCACGCGCGGCGATGTCCCTGGTAAGGTCTCCTTGGTTTCGCGAATGTCTCGCGTAATCACGCGCTCGGGACTGCCCGGGTGGTGGAATTACGTGACGTTCGACACCTCGTAGTCTAACAACCAATAGGGGAGAAATAAAGGCTATTTGCAATCTAGAGGTGAATGGTCTCCTGCCTGATCGCAAGTAATTCGGTCTGTTTTGTGCAATACCTGGTTGATTGGCCCTTTGGAATAATCCACTGTATCGTGCAAAACGTGGTTGGACTAGCCGCGTGAGTGAGGGGTTCTTAATGCACATACGGGCCGGTTAGTCATGATTCGCACCGTGAAGTATTGGGGTTTGTGCGAAAAACTTCCTGCCCATCCAAACGGGCCGAGGAATGTCGTGATCAACGAGAGGGACGCCATCGTGCTATATATTTTTTCTGGATTGCCCGGCACGGGCAAGTCCACTCTGGCGGCCGCACTGGCGCAAGGATTACATGCGGCCTATGTGCGGGTGGATGTTGTCGAACAGGCTATGCGGTACGCGGGCATCTGGATTGATGGCCCAGCCGGGTACGTCGTTTGTTATGAAATGACAAAGCAGAATCTCCGATTGGGACTCGATGTCGTTGCGGACAGTGTGAACCCTATCCATGAAACACGCCAAGCATGGCGTGATGTGGCACAGTCTTTGGCCGTTCCGTTTGCCGAGATTGAGGTCGCCTGTTCGGACAAACAGGAACATCGGCGGCGCGTCGTATCGCGTGTGGTCGACATTGCGGGGCTCGTACTGCCCACGTGGGCGGAGGTGCAAGCCCGTCCGTACGAGGGTTGGGATCGTCCCCACATCGTGATTGACACCGCTCATCAAACCGTATCGGAAAGTTTGGCGGCCTTGCGATACACGCTGTCGTCCAAGGCCGACGGTACTTCGTGATGGCGCGCCGGGATGTCGCGGGGTGACGAGCGCAGGGCCTTTTTGGGCACGCGCCTGATGCATGGTTGAGGGCGTTAGCACAGTAGTGCTTTCCTCCAATCAATCGATGGTGAGCGATTGACCATCCGGGCCAAGATGCTCTATACCAAACACGCACGTAAGGCCCGCAGTGAAGCGCGACTGATCCGTTCCGTCTTCAAAAATTCCAACCAGCGGGGGGGCAGCCAACCGTCGAGTACGGACCGAACAGCCCAACCTTGGTCGAAATTCCCGACGAGGGTAGTTTAGACTAACAACCGGGGAATTCCAACCACAGATTGCACATAGCCGAAAGAAAATGGATTTGGACAATGCATCAGCTTGACCAATATCAGCCGGGCCCGCGACTCGATAACGATGAACTCCATCAGAGTTTAATGGGCGTATATTCACCGTGAATGTCGAATAACAATTGCCTTTGCATTAGGAAGCTTCGCAGCTTGATCCACAATATGTGCTGTAGTCCATTACGGACACGACTGGAGGTATTAAGAACGTTGGGCGGAGATGATAAGGCGCTTTCGTTGGAGAATTGTTCCCTCCGTGTCTGCTTGCTGTTTCTTGCCCTGCAGAACGGACCTCAATGACGTATTCCAGATGGGCCGTACAGTTGCGGTCAAGACTCGTCGCCTTGGCCGCAACAGAAAACGAGGACTTCATTGCCGCCCGCTAGCCCTGATCGCCTGCTCCATCGTGTTAGCGGACCCTAAATCAATGACGAGAGACTGGCCAATCTTGGTGTACCTCTTGGTCGAGCTAGTAAGTAAGATGATCTGGCATTCCTTTGCCACGAAGTTCAATACAGCCGCCATGAGATCGAGGCGATAATCGTCGGTATGGCCTAGCGTATCATCGAGAATAATGGGCACGCCCTCATTTGGATCCACTAATGAGGCCGCCGCTAAGCGAACCAATAAAGCAAGTTGCTCTTTGGCCCCAGTGCTAAGTGCCTCCACAGGCAGTGTAATGCCGTGAAGTGTCCGCGATGCGACCTTCAGCGACTCATCCAGCGTGATATCAAAGCCTTGTCCGAAGACGACCAGACCGAGCTGCACAATCTGTTGCCTCAAGGGTTCCCGATACCGGCGTTGCTCCGCGTCCCGGCAGGCCCTAATGACTTCATACACCGTATTAGCGGCTTTTGCCCGCCGACCCAATGCCGCCAGATCATTTTGCGCCTTTGCCAACGTGGTTTTCGCCTCTTCGAGCTGCTCATCCAAACCGAGACCACCAATGCCTATCAAACGTCCTTGAAGGATAGCCCGTTGGTTTTGAAATTCGCTGATTTGAGTCTTAATTCTCTCCACTTCCGAGCGCTTTTGACCCTCGCGGTACCGTGTTGGCTCCGGCTGGCGGTGATCCAATTGTTCAACCACGGACCGCGATGTTTCCCTGAGCGTTGCTACCTCTTCCTTTGCCGCGAGCACTTGCGCCTGCAAATCTTCGTCCGCGATCTCTTGCCTTGACCGGCCCAGGATTTCTCGAATGCCCGAGAGACGCTCCTCTTTTTCGAAACGCTCTGAAGTTAGTGACTCGAGCCCTTTTTTGGCCTCACCGGCATGTGTTCTGGCTGACTCTAGCACAGGAGCCATGTCGCGAAGCCTGCTGTTGGCCTCATTCATGGTCTCACGGGCTGCCTCTGCTAACTCTCTC
>JAMCTO010000137.1 GCA_023381095.1 Bacillota bacterium | reverse complement strand
AGAGAAAGCGGCTAACGTTTATGAAACTAATCAGGAGGACCTAATAGAATGATAAAATTGACGGCCTTGTCTGTTATTAGGTACCATATTAGCCCTCAATGGTGCTTTTATCGCGCTAAATGGCAGGGAGACGGTGGATTGCGGTAATTTCAGATACCGCGCAAGGTCTTGTACGCAAATACCGTATATGGGGTCCTCCCTATTCCCGCAGAAATACCGGGGATCATGGAGCACTTCAAGAATCCGCCGTCTTATGGGGTCAGCCAAAGCCTTAAAAATTGCGTCGATATGGATAGCGGATCCTCCTTCCGTTACGTTTTTTCACTTCTAGACTTATGGTACCAGAAGTTTTTTGAATTGACCATTATATCCGCATATGCGGAGATGCGAATTCGTGGGAATTTTGGTATAACGAACAAAGGAGATGGGAGACCATGGCGGAATTACCGGAGAGGATTCCACTCGATATGGTAGGAGTTAAGACTCCGAGTTATGGGGACAGCCCCCTTGTCGTAGGGGGCTGCAACATGGCTGAGAACCAGGATGCGACGTCTTGTTATATTCAAGGCACGCGGTTTGAAGTGGACCGGAAGGTGAGGAAATGGGACTGGGCCAATGTATTATGCGCGGCGATGCCTTATGCCTAAACAACACGGGATTGGGCCGAACCTCGGGCAATTTTTGTGGTTGGTAGCCAATACGGTTTTGGTGGGACTCACGGTAGGCACAGAACGGGCCATCGTGCCTCTGTTAGGGCATCAGGTGTATCATGTGGGGGCCTTTGGCACGTTGGCATTTATAGCCTCCTTCGGACTCGCGAAAGCCCCTTTGAATTTGGTGGCGGGCCGCTGGTCGGATCGCGTGGGTCGCCGGCGCATACTCATTTGGGGTTGGATTTTGGGCGTTCCCATGGTAGTCCTCTTATTGGGAGTTCATGCTTGGTGGGCTGTGGTGGTGGCCAACGTCTTTCTCGGAGCCAACCAAGCTTTTGCCTGGACTATGACCATTAGTGCCCAACTCGACTTGGTCGGTCCTAGTCAGCGCGGACTGGCCATGGGCATCAATGAGGCCACCGGCTATTTGGGCGTGGCCATTGCGACATGGTTCAGTGGATATCTTGCCGGGTTTGCGGGATCAACAAGTCCCTTTATATTCGCGGCAGCGGTGGTGGGAATAGGATTTTTCACCAGCCTTTTCTTCATTCGAGACACGCGTGCCTGGGTCGCTTCGGAAACGCGACTGACTGTTGATCGTACGTACGACCAGCAGGTTCGTAAGCAGTCGGCGTGGCGATCGTTTGTCCACACGAGCTTTCAAGAACCCACCCTCTCAGCGGCTTCGTGGGCAGGCCTAGTAAATAAGTTGGCGGATACTGTGGCTTGGGGTGTCCTGCCGCTATATTTGGCTGCGCGCCACTTACCGGTGATGGACATTGCCTGGATTAGCGGCAGCTATACCGGAGCATGGGGCATGAGTCAATTTGGCACGGGTTCTTTATCGGATCATATTGGCCGCAAGATTCCGATTGTCACGGGCTTTTTTCTGTTAGGGGCTGGGTTCATGGGACTTCTCTGGGTGCGAGGGTTGTGGCCCTGGATTCTTTTGGCTGTGCTGGCGGGAGTGGGCATGGCTCTTTTGTATCCCAATTTGAATTCTACGGTTAGCGATGTGGCCCCTCCCGATCGCCGGGGAAGTATATTAGGCGTTTATCGTCTGTGGCGGGATGGCGGCTATTTCGTGGGGGGCGTCGTCGTGGGCGCCATATTGTCATTTGTCGGAGCATTTGGCACGATCCTCGTGGTGGTGGGCATAGTCTGGGCCATGGCCATAATTTTGATTGTGCGTATGCGAGAAACCCATGGAAGGCAGAAACTTTCTCGGGTCTCTGAAATGTGATGAAGTACCGGGATGGATCGGGCCGTTAGCGCCGGTTTCCTGCAAGAGACTGGGAATTTATCTGAGTAGCGTGTAGTGTGGCTCAATGCCGGGGTATGAAATACCACTGAGCGGCAGTTGCCGCGTTACAGAGCCGCAAAAGATGAACTCCCTGGCACTGCCCCAAGGGGTTGGAGACCTTTTTGGATCGTCCGCCATCGCTCATGGAGTTTACGGAGTCGCGTAAATTTGCTCTGCTATTGGCCTCGATACTATGCTGTAGTAGTAGGTGACGACCACTGTACGCTCGAGCCCAAAGACGCCGGCCCAGTTCATCTGCACTCATATGGCACATCGTCCCGGATCATGATTTAATCCGCCCGCCTCGTTTCTCACAGCGGGTCTGAGTGGGTGACACCCTAGGCCCTGTCTCTGAGCCGACTGTCATCCCCTAAGCTCGCGCCTGTTTCATCCGGGTGCGGACATTCTCTCCCCAGTACTAGATACAGCCATAACTGGATGTAACTGGGATAGGAGCCATCTGTTTAAGTATTAAAGAATATCAAGAGATGTTTCCTAAAATCATTGTGGCTCAGGAAAATCCTATTACCGGCCCCGGTGCTCCGGCGTTGTATTTTTTGGC
>JAMCTO010000136.1 GCA_023381095.1 Bacillota bacterium | reverse complement strand
GCAAGACCGTCGTCTATGGGCTCAGGGAGTGGAAAGGGCGGATTTGGCACGAGGCCTAGAACTCTTGTTAGTTCACACGATGGCCCGTCTCGTGGAGAAGACGAACCCTAAATGGCCATTGGTTGTCGTGGGTGGTGTGGCCGCGAACCAGACTTTTCGGAGCCAATTTTCCCTCATTCTTCAGAAATCTCAGGATATCTACTTTGCCAGTCCTGAGCTGAGCCGCGATAATGCTGTGGGAATAGCGCGTTTGGGCTATTCCGCTCTGATGGCATAATGTGGGGAATAGAGATAATACGGCTCGGGTCATGATATTGAGCTGACCGGCAAAAGCCGGATTGCCAAGAGATATTGCCTAAACACAAGGAGTTGCATAAACTGTGATACTAGACGGAAAGGCCACTGCTCAAAAAATTCGGGAAGAGTTGGCGAAAAAAGTCGAGGAGAATTTCCTGCGTACTGCCAGAAGACCGGGCTTGGCAGTGGTTTTGGTCGGAGATGACCCGGCCTCCAAAATTTATGTGCGCAATAAACAGCGCGCCAGCACTCAGGTGGGCATGGATTCCCGTCAAGTTGTCTTACCGACTCATTCCACGACGAGCCAGGTTTTGGAAAGTATCGAGATGTTAAATCAAGACCCCACTATCCATGGCATTTTACTACAACTTCCCGTACCTGAACAAGTTGACGCCGGGTTGATTCTCCGCCATATGGATCCCAGAAAGGATGTCGACGGCTTAACCCCTAGCAATATGGGCCGATTAATGGCGGGTCAACCCGGACTCAGACCTTGCACTCCGCTGGGCATTATTGAACTTTTGGACCGCTATCAAGTGTCATTGGAAGGAAAAAGAGCCGTTATGATAGGGCGTTCGCAACTAGTGGGTCGCCCTTTGGCTTTGATGATGGTGGAACGTAATGCCACAGTAACCATTATGCATTCCAAAACACGCGAACCCTGGGAGATTTCTCAACAGGCGGATGTGGTTGTGGCTGCAGTAGGACATGCCAAATTGGTCGAGAGCCACTGGATTAAACCCGGAGCCACCGTCGTAGACGTGGGAATCAATCGATCTCCGGAAGGTTTGGTGGGTGATGTGGATTTTCCGGGCATTCTTCCTATTGCGGCCCGAATTACCCCGGTTCCCGGAGGGATAGGGCCCATGACGATTGCGATGTTACTGCAAAATACGTGGCAGGCCTTTCAGGAAACGGTTGGCGCATGAACCAGGGGCCTCTCAGCGTTCATGAACTTGTCCAAGGGATTCGTAAACTCGTGGAGAGCGTAGAGCCATGGCAAAGGTTATGGGTTCAAGGAGAGTTGTCCGGGGTCAAACATCATAGTTCGGGTCACTGGTATTTCACGTTAAAAGATGAATTGGCTCAAATCCGTGGAGTGATGTTCCGCCGCGATGCCCAGTCTCTCACCAAGCCCTTAACGGATGGCATGTCGGTTTTGGTTTTCGGACGCATCGGAGTCTTTGAGCGGGATGGGCAAACGCAAGTGTATGCGACTATCATCCAAGATATCGGGGCGGGGGTTCAGTTTCAAAAATTAGAGGCGTTAAAGAAAAAACTCTACGAAGAGGGATTGTTCTCTCGCCCTAAGCGGGCAATCCCTGGGCTTCCCAAAGCCATAGGCGTGATCACATCGGGACAGGGAGCCGCCCGATACGACATTGAAACTGTTGCACACAGACGCTTTCCGGGCATGCCTCTTAAACTCTTTCCGGTTCTGGTACAAGGATCCGAGGCCCCCCGTGCCATTGTGTCAGCTCTAGAACAGGCTTATCGCGAGGACATTAGTGTGCTGATTATTGGCCGAGGGGGAGGATCCAAAGAAGATCTGATGGCCTTTAATGACGAAGAGGTAGTGCGCACCGTGGCCCGCTCAGTTGTGCCTGTCATCTCCGCTGTGGGTCATGAGATTGACACGACTTTGGTCGATTTGGTGGCGGATTTTCGTGCTCCGACACCTTCGGCTGCGGCTGAGGTGGCAGTACCCGAAAAAGCTCGATTGATCGCATGGCTGGACCAACTGGATCAACGTTTGCTGCAAGCCATGAAAAGGCGGGTACAATGGGAACGGACGCGTGTTGAAGGATGGACCACCCACGGAATTTTGTCGGATGGAACAAGACTTGTCGATGTGCGGCGGGAAATATTGGACCGATTGGATGAACGGCGGGACCGGGCGTGGGAGCGGATGATTCAGGCATGGCATCTACGCCTGGAACGCCTTTATGCATCACTTAAAGCGATGAATCCGGCAGCCGTTCTGATCCGGGGATATACCTATGTGTCCGACGAACGCGGCCACCTGGTTGCCAAAGACGATGTTCGTCAAGGGGGACGATATGAGGTACACTGGTATAATGGGACTTGTTGGATGAGGTCTGAAACATCGGGGGAAGAGGATAATACGTGACAGAGAATACCGAACTGGAACAATTTGAAGATATTATACTCCGCATCGAAGTGATTGTTCGTCAGTTGGAGGAAGGGCGGATTTCCTTGAAAGAAAGCCTGGTAATGTTCAAGGAAGCCAAAACACTCAGTGAGAAAGCCAATACCCTGCTCAACCAGGCCGAGACGTTATTGAAGCCTCAAATAGAGGCTTAGGCGTGGACATTGAAAAGTGGCTGAGAGACAGCCGGACAACCGTTGAAAAGTGGATCAAAGAGGACGATATTGTGCACTTCGCCGATATAGGGAGTGTGGAGGAAGTAATGCGCTATTCCCTTTTGGCTGGCGGCAAGCGCCTCAGACCGCAGTTGGTCATGGCCAGCACGGCTTATTTGGGCCTGCCTCCGGAAACCTTTCGCGAAGTTGCCTTGGCTGTTGAATACATTCACACATATTCTTTGGTTCATGATGACTTGCCGGCCATGGATAATGACGATTTGAGGCGGGGTCAGCCTACTGCCCATAAGATGTTTACCGAAGCCATGGCTATTTTGGCGGGGGATGCGCTGTTGACGGAAGCGTTTGTGAAGATGAGCCGGATCCAAAGTGCCAAGGCCGAAGATGTTTTGTCCGCTATGGATTACTTGGCTTCAGCGGTGGGGAGGGAGGGACTCATTCGCGGTCAGGTCATGGACTTGGCGGCAGAACACGCGACAGTGGGCTTGTCCGAATTGAAAATAGTCCACCGAAACAAAACGGGTGCACTCTTTCGCGCGGCTTTAGTGATTCCGGCTTTATTGAGCGGCAATCATATGCGCCAACAGACACTCGGTCAGTATGGCGAACATTTTGGTCTGGCCTTTCAGATCGTGGATGATATCCTGAATGTTGTTGGAAATCCCGCGTTGTTGGGCAAAAATATAGGTACCGACAGGGAACGAGGAAAAGCGACTTATCCCGGGCTGGTAGGAGTTGAAGAGGCCCGGCGGCTGGCGGAGGATCACCGCATTCGGGCCAAAATCGCCATTGGTTCGGAGCCTGGCGCCGAGATTTTGCACAGTTTGATTGATTTTGCGGTGGACCGTCAATGGTGAGGAGGGTATGTGGTGGAGACAAAATTGCTGACATCGGTCAAATCCCCTAAAGCTATCCGAAATTGGCCGGTTGCGCAATTGGAGGAACTGGCCAGGGAAATCCGCCAGGTTATCATTGAGACTACGGCTCAAAGTGGGGGACACATTGGAGCAAGCCTGGGAGCCGTAGAATTGGCCGTTGCGCTTCATTATGCTTATGACACACCTCGTGACCAACTCATTTGGGACATCGGGCACCAGGCCTATGCCCACAAATTACTGACGGGACGGGGTGAGGTGTTTGCCACTTTAAGGCAGCTTAATGGGCTGTCCGGATTTCTGAAACGTCGTGAAAGCGAGTACGATGTGTGGGAAGCGGGGCATGCTTCCACATCACTGTCAGCAGCCATGGGGATAGCCAGTGCCCGGGATTTACGTCATGAATCCTACCGGGTGGTGGCGGTCATCGGAGACGGAGCCTTAACTGCGGGGATGGCGTGGGAAGCCATGAATCAAATAGGGCAAACCAAAACGAATTTGGTCATGGTTGTCAATGACAATTCGATGTCTATTGCCCCAAATGTTGGGGCATTTTCGCGGTATTTGACGGAATTGCGGGCGGCACCCGCATACACTCGCATGAAACAAGAAGTGGAGCAATTGCTCGATTCGATTCCCGTATTTGGTGGGCCACTGCGCAAATCCGTGGAACGGATCAAGGATTTATTGCATCGGGCGGTTTTGCCGCGCAATGTTTTTGAGGAACTGGGATTTAAGTATTATGGGCCCATAGACGGGCATAATTTGAGTGAATTAATACCGGTCTTACGCAATGCCCAGTTGGTCCAAGGTCCTGTGGTTATTCATGCCATCACCCAAAAAGGCCATGGTTATCGCCCTGCCGAAGAGCGGCCCGGTGAATTTCACGGGCCGGGTCCATTTGAAATTCATTCGGGCCGGTTTATCAAAAAATCGCAGCCACAGTCTTATAGCCAGGTGTTTAGTCAAACCTTGGTCGAATTGGCCAAAACGCATCCCGAAATCGTGGCGATCACAGCAGCGATGCCGGATGGCACCAAGCTTGATTTATTCCAGAAAGCCTTCCCGCATCGGTTTTTCGACGTGGGCATTGCCGAACAACATGCAGCCACTTTTTCCGCGGGATTGGCCCTAGGAGGCATGCGTCCGGTCTTTGCCGTTTACAGTACATTTTTGCAGCGAGCGTATGACCAGCTTATCCATGACATCTGTCATCAGGATTTACCGGTGATATTAGGCGTCGATCGGGCCGGACTGGTGGGAGGGGACGGAGCCACGCACCAAGGAGTGTATGATATCGCTTTTTTGAGGGCGGTACCCAATATGGAGATTGCCATGGGCAAAGATGAGCAGGAACTGCGGCAATTGTTGGCGGCGGCTTTGAACATCCCGCATCCCGTGGCATTGCGCTATCCCAGGGGGGCTGGTATGGGGTCTGATGCGAATGCCGCTTCTTTCACACCCATTCCCTGGGGCAAAGGGGAATGGATGGTGAAGGGTGAAGACGCCACTATTATTGCTATAGGTCCGATGGTTTATCAGGCCTTGGCTGCTCAGGAAATTCTTATGCACGAAGGATACCGCATCGGCGTTGTCAATGCCCGCTTCATTAAACCCTTAGACAGTGAATTGTTACGGCA
>JAMCTO010000135.1 GCA_023381095.1 Bacillota bacterium | reverse complement strand
GCCGCCAGGGTCTTGGTCATCGAGGGAATTGAGGCAACCATCCCCAGAAGTAAAATGTAGCCAACAATCCCAGAAATCGCCACGGAGAGAACGATGCCCCATGACGGAGCCGTTGAAGCCCCGATAGTTTCTTCAGACATGTGCGCCGATGCGTCGAATCCGGTAATCGTGTACGATGCCAGCAGCATGCCAATTAAGAATCCATACCATAGAGGAAACCCTGTGTGGGTCTGGGCAAATCCGTAGATAAATGACCACACATGCACATGATGAGGCGCAAGAAATAGGAGAGTGGCCACAATCAGGGTTGCGCCACCAACATGCCACCACACACTAACGTCATTGAGGATGGCGACAATTCTCACTCCGTTGATATTCAATAGGGCGTGAATCAATAAAAGAACGGCATAGATGCCGAGAGTGGCTTCAACCCCCGGTTGCCCCACCGTAGGGAAATGGGGAGCCCATTGGTTGATCAAGGCATCAATAAAAATCGCCAGACCATAATCAATGCCCGCAGTAATGGCCACTTGCCCTATAAGGTTAAACCACCCCGTAAACCACCCCCATCCCGCCCCTCCAAGCATGCTGGACCAAAAATACAATCCGCCGGTGGTCGGGAAGGCGGATGCTGTCTCCGCCATATTGAGAGCGACAAACATGACGAATACGGTCACAATAGGCCAGCCATAGGCTGCTGCCGCGGGCCCCGACGCCGTCAGCCCGAACGCAAACAACGTCAACGGCCCGCTAAGAATGGAAATAATCGTGAATGAAATCGCGAAGTTGGAGAATCCTCCCATCGTGCGATATAACTCCTGCACATAGCCAAAACGTTTGAGCTCTTGCTCGTCATGCTGGATAGTATCTATTTCCCGCTCGTCGTGCTGGATGGTATCCGGAGGAACCCTTGGATTCATTTTTATTTCCCCTCCTTATTATTTAACAGGCGTGAAGGTGACTACCAGGATGTTAGGCGAGCCGAGATTTGTGACACGATTCTATCAATATCGTAAGAAGACGGCCCACCTTGTGCTATAGTCAATTTTTCCGATTTGTCTGTAATTAAATAGATAGAAATGCACATGCCATTTTATCTATTTCCCCGGAGTTTTCTATTCTCCATAATTTTATTGGGAGGCAGCGGATGAACAACTATCACATAGAGCAGGGATTGATGGCGACAAATGATGCACACGCCATGCTGGCAGCGGTCGACCTGATAATATTCGACGTCGACGGCGTCTTGGTGGACGCGAGCCAATCCTACCCGTCGGCGATCCGCGACGCCGTGATCTTGTATTATTCTTTGTTTAATCGCAACAACAATATGAACTGCAGCATTTCTGTCGAAGACGTCAGTCTCTTCAAACAAGCAGGGGGATTTAACGACGAATGGCACTTAGCGTATGCTCTATGTCTATGGGTGATATGGCACAATATTGATACGGAATGCTTGTCTTTACGGGCCTTTGTTGAACAACTCAGACAACGCGGCGGAGGAGTTCAAGCCGCTGAAGAAATTGTTCAGCAGGCCGCGACTTCTTATTGGGATGTGATTCACACCGTGTGCCAGCGTGGCATCATAGAAAACATGGCAAAGGAACTCTATGGAGGGGAGGATTCTTGTGAACAGCTCTTTGGCTTCTCTCCGCATTATTTTAAAAAGCCGGGATACCATCATTTGGAACGCGACCTCATAAATCCCTCCCACTTATCGCGCTGGCACGGCCGGGTGGGAATCTATACGGGCCGCAATGGGCCCGAGACACAATTCGTCTTGCGCAGATCTGGATTAGCCCAGTTTTTTTCGTCGGGGAACTGCCTCACCACCGACAGCGGTTACATCAAGCCGGACCCTGAAGGGATAAGATTTATTTTGAGCCATGGGCGGTACGAGAGCGCTCTCTTTATCGGCGATACATTGGATGACTTACGTACCGTTGATGGATACCGCACCCGTTACCCCCATGCCGCTCCCCTTTATTTTGCGGGCGTCACCCAAGGAGCAATGGGACCACACAGCGAGCGTATTTTTGCTCAGCACCACGCAGATTTTATCGCTCCCGACGCGGCCACTCTCATCACAGCCCTCAATGGCCTGACACGCCTCGCGAGTGAATAAGATGAGCTCCCCCAACGCGCGGCGAGCAAGAGCGCCATTGCTTCCCGCATCCACAGCACTGATGTCTCCATGGGGAGCTTTTGTATATAATGCTTTGACAATGGGGGTCATTTTCCCTTGGATTTTTGTGGTGGGGCCAGGGGTTTTCCCCAATGGCAATGTCATTCTAGGAATCGGGTTGGGCATTCTTCTCCAGTTGCCTTTGGCTTTATCGTATTCGTCGCTTGCGACAGTGCTGCCTAGCACGGGTGGCGATTACAGCTATCAATCGCGCACACTGGGACAAGGGATTGGTTTTGTCGTCGTCTTTAGTGGCCTTGTATTATGGGTTCTACAGTGGTTAGCTATTTCGGGATGGATGATCACGTCGCTAGGCATTTCCCCGCTCCTACTGTCACTGGGGATTATCACCCGCAACCCGGAGCTGACCCACTGGGGCCTCATCGTGCAAGAACCACTGGCGGTAGCCATCATCAGCATCGTATTTGCTGGGGCAGCCACGATCATGCTTATCCGGGGATTCCATGTATATCTGCGCTTGCAATCACTCATATTCATCCTGACGCTGCTTGCTACTTTGCTCATGATCCTCTTATTCCTGTCAACGGGGCACCAGGATTTTGTGAGGCAATTTAATTCCTTCGCATATGACTTGATGGGCCGCAAGGATCTGTATCATCAGATCCTTATCACCGCGCACCGCGAGGGATGGGCTCCGTTGGCGAAAGGTGACTTTTGGAGCTCCCTGGCTATTGCACCCGTAGCTTGGATTAATTTGCAGTGGTGTACGTATAGCGTGGAGCAGGGATCCGAGGTGCGAAACAATGGGCGGTTGCTGACGAATGTGAAGGTGATGACGGGCTCCCTGCTATTTATCGGGGCCACTCTCATGTTGCTGGCACGCGCCGAAAATCATGCCGCCACCCACCAATTTTTGTCGGCCTTTTCCTATTTGTACATGCGCAATCCAACTATCGGTCCCCTGCGCCCGTTCCCCGGTCTCCTCGCTCTGACTCTCACCCGCAATCCTTGGGTGACTATAGCCATATCATGCGGGTTCATTGCCAACAGCTTTCAAATCTATGCCAATAGTTACACGGGGGTCACCCGGATTCTGGCCAAAATGGCTGACGACCGCGTCCTACCACGGTGGATAGGCGAAAGGCACCCCCGGTATAACACACTGGCAAACGCGCATCTCGCTTACTTTTTTGCTGGGGTAATCTGGATTGCGATATACAACCTTTATCCCTACGGGATCAGATATACCCTTGATGTGGTCTTCGCCAATGGGTACGTTTTTGTGGTATCAGCGGGTATCGCGGCCATGCTTGTGCCTTACCGGCTCTCACGCGAATGGGCAGCCGCCCCCGTGCCCCACGGCACATTCCTCGAAGTTCCGTGGATCACTTGGGTGGGGGGACTCAGTATGGCCACTGGAGGCTTCATGCTGGGCATGCTTCTTTTCGACCAAAATTATGGGGTGTCGACCCCCCTCCCCTTTTCACTGATGACAGGCCTCATTCTCCTCGCCCTCGTGATTTACATGTTGCGAAAGTCACTGCGCGTCCTCAACAGCGCCCCGTCCGATAAGTAACCACTGACGCATGCGCCAGTGGCTACGCGCCCCACAAGGGGGAACAGCGCTTTGACGTGCGCCCCGCTCATTACTGCCTCACCAGAAGAAGGCCGCGCACGGACTCTCGAACTTGCCCCAAATGAGAAGAAATGTCTGCGCGTAATGCCCCAGACACCAGCTTTCTTAGAGAGAGGATGATCGCTGTCGAGCACCGTCACGCGCACAGTCCCGCGCTGACCACCTCTCTGCCCTCGCCAGACGCGGTGCCCCGTCCCAGCCCATTCTCTAGCTCACTACCCATCCAGCCGGCACCGGAGACGTCAGGTGGCACAGCGGTCAATCACTTGCGAGTGGTCGGAACCCCCAATATGCACAGTGGTCCACGGTAATGGTTTTGGCTACCATTTACCCCCGATGATTTATGGGAATTCAATACAGCCTAGCCACTTTCTGCCGTGCAGAGTTTATCTTCAACCGTCAATATTCTCGCACAAAAGCAGCGTTTACAGTATAATGAGATAATAGGACTGAGGGCTTATCCGGCCAAGACATAGCAGGAAAATTTTCCTATGTCGGCGCTGTGTCCCCGGAATTTAATTGGGCACCGTGCCCATGATAAGGAATCGCCGCCGTGCCATAATATTAACGATCATCAAATAGAAAGCGAGTGTGAGAAGAATAGTCAAAAAATAATAACCGTTTGCCACTACGAATAAGTGGGCCTC
>JAMCTO010000134.1 GCA_023381095.1 Bacillota bacterium | reverse complement strand
CGGTCAGTACGCCGAGCAACGTCGATAAGGCAATTTCGTTGGGCGTTTTTTGCCGTGACGCCCCTTCCACCAACGCAATCATCCGGTCCAAAAATGTTTCGCCGGGATCCGTCGTAATTTCGACGATCAATTGATCGGACAACAGCACGGTGCCCCCGGTAACGCTATCTCCAGGCGCCTTGATGACGGAGGCCGATTCCCCGGTAATCGCCGATTCATCCATGGCCCCGACGCCTTCAATGACTACGCCATCGCCGGCCACGGTATCACCTGCTTCAATGCGGATCCGCATCCCGTGCCGCAAGGTTTCTCCTTCCACCCAGGTCCAAGACCCGTCGGGTTGCAGCAGGCGCGCCCGAGCTCCGGCCCGACTGCGGCGCAAGGACGCGGCTTGGGCTCGTCCGCGAGATTCCGCATACGCCTCGGCGAAGGTCGCGAACACTACCGTAATAAACAAGATGAAAGTGACTATACCGTCATATTCACGGGATGATGCGCTATGCGCTGTAAAAGTGAGCCATAGCGTAACCACCGTACCCACTTCCACCACAAACATCACCGGGTTATGAAGCATGGTATTGGGATTTAACTTGACAAACGTGTCTCGCAAAATTTCACACAGACGCGAAACGGTGTCTGACTTCGGCTGTTCCATGGCCGAGGTAGCCATATCCTAGTCCCTCCTAATCTTCCGATAGACTTACGCAAACAAGTGGTGGGCCATCAAGAGATAATGTTCCGCTAGGGGTCCCAGTGCCATGATCGGGAAAAACGTGAGCGCGTTTAAAATCACGATAGAGCCCAAGAGAATGCCCCAAAACAACGGGGTATCCGTGCGCATGGTTCCGGACGTTTGCGGCACGGCCTTCTTGTGCAACAGCGATTCCCCAACCAAAAGCATCGCTACGACGGACGCGTAACGTCCAATAATCACCACAATGCCCAATGCGATTTCGTAAAAAGGCAATGCCGCACCGAGTCCCCCCATGGCTGATCCGTTATTCGCCGCCGCGGACGCAAAGCCGTAGAGGATCTCGCTGAGCCCATGCGGACCCGGATTAAACACGCCCGCGATCCCCGCCGGCGTCGCCACCGCCAGCGCCGATCCGACCAAGATCAACAGAGGGTGCAGCAAAAATGCCACCGCAGTCAGAGATACTTCTTTGGCCTCAATTTTCTTGCCCAAAAATTCCGGGGTACGGCCAACCATCAGCCCCATCAAGAAAATGGTCAAAATCACAAACATCAGCATGTTTAAGAGGCCGACACCTTTGCCGCCAAACACCATGTTGAGAAACATGCCTATAAAAAACGCCAGACCGGGGATCGGCAGAAAACTGTCATGGGCACTCGCCACCGAACCGGTGGTAAAGGCCATGGTGCTGGTCTCGAAGATGGAAGTGCCACCCATGCCGAAACGCACCTCTTTGCCGACCATGTTGGCGTGCCCTGAGAGTCCCAAGGCGTTGACAATGGGATTGCCAGCCGCTTCCGGGAAGTAAATCATAGCCAACATGGCAAGGTACAAGGTTCCGGCTACGGCAATCAACGTCCACGCCAAACGTTTCTTGCCCGTAAAGAGACCAAACAGATAGAAAAACGCCACCGGCACCAGCCCCATCGCAATAACCTGCAAGATGTTGGTCAGGGCCGACGGGTTTTCCAACGGGTTGGCGCTGTTGGCATTGGTAAAGCCACCCCCGTTTTGCCCCAAATGCTCGATCGCCTCCCAGCCGGCGATGGGACCCCGCGGCACCACTTGGGTCTGCCCGGCCAGCGTGTGCAAGTGCAAATAAGGCGCTAGGGTATCCGGCACCCCTAACGCGACAAACAGCAGACCAAAAATTACCGCCAACGGTAATAAGACACGAGTCAATACCAATGTTAAATCAACGAAAAAGTTGCCGAGTTTGCGCCCGGATAGTCCGCGGACAAAGGCCAATCCAGCTGCGGCTCCACTGGCCGGAGTCACAAATTGCAAAAACTGCAGGACCGCAAACTGCGAGAAATACGACATCGTGTTCTCCCCGCTATAAGCCTGCCAATTGGTATTGGTGACAAAACTTGCCGCAGTATTAAAGGATAGTCCTGCACTGAGATTGCCGAAGTGTTCGGGGTTAAACGGCAACAAACCTTGAATCCGTAAAAGGGTATAGGCCATGATCCCCCACACCATGTTGGTCAGGACAAAAGCGATACCGTATTCTACGGCACTCATATTGCTGTCACGGGTCACATGGAGCAATCGAAAAATCCCATTTTCCAAGGGCTTCATCGGGCGGTCCAACAACGTCGGTTGGAATGTAAACACTTTGTACATGTAGATCCCCATCGGTTTTAACAAAATGAGGAGCCCGCCAATCACCACCAGCCAGGTTGCGACTGTGCTTACCGTCACCTCTATGAGCCTCCCTTGCTTCTAAAATTTTTCCGGATGGACAATCACGTACAGGAGATACCCCATCATGGCTATCGACAGTCCCAACAACACCCAATTCCCCATGCCTGACGTCTACCTCCCTGTATCAAAGTTTTCGCAAGAGTTGCAACAGCCCTACGGTGCCCATAAACAAAACCACCATGAGGAGTCCGAGCAGCACTGTCTCCATTGAGTTGGCCTCCCGTTTCTAATCGGATGAAAAGCCTTATTAATAGCGGCGAAAAAAATTCACCATTAACGCAAGCAACCCAAACACTCCAAGAGTCAGTCCAATGAGCACTACGCGTGACATGGGGTCGCCTCCCTGGAGTTCGCTGTGAATCATCGCCAGTATACGGGGCGTCCGGGGCGGTTCCTAGTAAAAAGATCGTAAACACGGCGTAAAAAATGTGTAAAAATGGCGCTGCCTCTGGTTCACCCAGATCAGTCCGGATCACACGCCCTTGACAAAAATTCCCCTTGCTGTGAAGCGATGATCGTGTTATAGAATAAAATTAAGCGTTTCAAGGAATCTCCCATCGTTTCTGCACCTGCATTCAACGGGCGGATGGCTATGGGTGTTCGCTCACCACGATAGCCTCAGAGAAAGGAGAAGCGGGACTTTCCCTCCCCGGCCTGAAGGCCGAGTCCCGCGCAATTGGATGAAGATTTGCCGCTCACGACCGAGTTTGGGCGTGCGCGGTCGGTGAGGTGACGCACGAGTGCGATGGGAACGCGGCAGAAAGCTTGCAAGGGTCGGCCACCCGCGCTACACTACGTGTAGCAATGCCTCGGCAACGGACTCTTGTGAACCGCGGCTCTATTCCGGATACCGATCATCCCGCGGCGTGGGCCGGATTAGCCCCGGGACAGAACGAATGCGCCGGCAACCGCCGGGCCAACGGCACCCGGACCAGCAATTCGGCTCTGGCGCGGACGGCAACACCCACGCCATGTTTTTAGGAGCGCTCTATCGGCGGTGGATCAAACACCTGTCCAAAAGCGATCATTGCGTTGACGCATCGGATCCTGATCATCATTTGTCACGGCATGATCACGGGCCACCCGTATCAGGAACTACGCAAATTTGGAACCGTTAATCCTTAGGTACAAGCCCAGAAGTATTTACTGTGAGCCCTGAAAGGAATGATCTATGCATGTCATCAGAGGTATCATCGCGTATGAAATATGTCTTTACCGCTCCGGATTACCCTTGGCACGGTGTCGCGGGCAGCGAGTTAATTCACGCCACCTTTGATCCGGAACGCGCGCGGCGCTGGCAACAAGACGCCTCGCTTAATGAGCGGGCGAACGCGACCCTGGCTCGGTTCGCCAAAGAGGGCGGGCCGGCACCTTCTTTGTCTCATTGGGCAAAATGGGTCGCGGTTTGGGTAAGCCAAGAACCTGAGCCCAGACCCTATGTGACCTTGACTCCTTCGGCAAACGTACTAGCGCGCTCCATCCAGCAACGGCCCGGAACCTTGTGGCAACGCATACGGGAACAATTTCACTGGAGTTCCGAGACGGTGGACGATGCGCATCTTTTGGTCCAGCGCATTGCGAGTGGGATCCGGGATGTTCCATTCAGCACTTTTTACGAGTGGGCGCGCATCGCCCGCTGGCATGAGCAGCATGCTCACGAGCCGAACGGCGGATCTTCTTTTCCTAATGCATGGACCGACGCATTGGCCCAGCAATGTATTCACGATGAAGATTTTTGGGACAAGTTCCCGAACGCCGATGCGCTTGTCGCTCTCGACGAGTGGCTGACAACCAACCCGCTCAGCACGTCTCCCACATTAGATAAATTGCTAGCTGACTATACGCACTGGCTGGCGCTCCAACCAAATTCCCATGACCCGGCTACTTACGTTCCCAAAGTTCCGGCAGCAGAAAAAGAGGCGTTGAAGCAGGCCTGGGTTCAGGAGTATGAGGCACGGCCAGCGGTTGGACGCGATCTCGCCTGGTTGGCCCGCACCCGTAATCTGGTTCCTTCCCTCGGACAAGGAGCAGATCCCTTAACTTTTCGTTCACGGATGATGACATGGCTGACAACATTGGTCGACGAGGGAGAAATTGTGGCTCACGAAACCGACGAAGCGCCTTGGGATACTCATTATACGCTGTCGTCACATACGCTTTCCGAGATCCAAAGCAGGAGGCAGGAAGTAACCACTGATACGAAACCCTTGCCCACTATAGACCCCCAATGGTCCCATCTGATTGACTTGTGGACTACGACCTTTGGTTCCGGTCTCGCCACCTTGGACCGTGTTTTGTCTCTTATCACCAATGACAGCACGTTGTCAAAGCTACTGCCCCGAAACCCCAAAAACCAGCGGAAGTTTCTACGCGAGACACTCTTCCCTCACCTGCCTCCCCAGGACCCGCCGGTGATTATCGAGCGGCACTATAATCGCAATACGCGGCATACTTTTTACCGTCTGGTTTCGGCTCCATTCTCTGAGCCGCACTCGCCATCAATTCCTTCAAAGCCCATGCCGGAGCGTTCTCTCGAAGATTCTCCTGGTTCCTCGGAATTTTCCATGTCCGAGATCGAAGAGTTTTTTGCCGGATGGTATCGCTCGTTCGGTGAGCGATCAGTCAAGATTGGCCAGCTAATGAGAAAGGGGCAAGAACAGGGTTGGATCTTGCCGATAGCGACCGAAAACCATCGCAATCCGAATAAGCCGCATCCGTGTT
>JAMCTO010000133.1 GCA_023381095.1 Bacillota bacterium | reverse complement strand
GCATAGACGCCCGTGATTTCACACATTTGCTCCCAAAAACTTCGGCTCAGAACCCGGCCCCCAACCGCTGGCTGCAGGTAAAAACCAAAGACCGGGATGACTCCCGCCACCTCGCGAACACGTTGCAATAAGGCACTTTCAGTCCATTCCGTCAGTCCACCCACACTAAGTAACCCAAGATGGTACCCGAGACTTTTCGCGAGTTCAGCTTCGGCTAATGCTTGATCGGTCGGACCCACAAGGCCCGCTATTTTGATAAACGGGCGAGCCATAGCCATTTGGTCAATCGTTTCGGCGGCAAGCTCAAGCACCGGCCTTAATAAGTCAACTTCCGGATCGCGGATCTGAAATTGTGTGGTGTGCACGCCCACGGCAACGCCTCCAGCCCCGGACGCCGCGTAATATCGAGTCAAGGCGCGTTGATGCGAGACATCCAGTTCACGGTGTTCGGTCAAAGCCAGTGGGTGGGCCGGAATCACTGTCCCCGTGTACAGTAGCTCGGCAATATGGAGAGGCAATTTTGCGTAAGAAGTCATCTCAAAATCTCCCTTGGAATTCTTGGAAATGGGTTGGTTTGTTGAAGGTCGGTCCGTTGGTTCGGACCCACGTCGCCGTCCAATCGATGAGTTGCCTCAACGTAATCTCGGGGTACCCAAATTTCTCATGACATTGTGACGCGTTATTTAGGAGCGCCGTTCCCACCTCTTGTCCAATGATAACCGGCTCTTTTCCGAGAAGTCTGCCAAATTCTTCGGCCAACCATCGAATCGAAATAGTCTCCGCACCGGTAACATTCAGGATTTTTGGGGGGACATCACAAATCTCAAGAGCACGCAGAGCCACGTCATTCGCATCACCTTGCCAGATAACGTTGGCGTACCCCATGGTCACATCAATCGGCTGACCTTTTAACACGGCTGTGGCCACATCATGAAGGACCCCATATCGCATATCAATCGCGTAATTTAAGCGATAGAGCAGCATGGGTGTCTGGTACTTTCGTGAAAAATGTTCCAGCATGCGTTCCCGTCCGAGGCAAGACTGCGCATATTCCCCCACCGGTCCCACATCGTCCGTTTCCAGACTACCGCGTCTCTGTATCGGTGAGAGCGGATACACATTCCCACTGGAAAAGGCCACAATTCGTGCGTGACGATATTTTTCCGCGACACGACCCGCCAGATAAGTGTTCATGGCCCAGGTATAGTACTCTCGCCCCGTGGTTCCAAACTTGTGGCCCACCATGTAAATGACATTAGGTACGTCGGGCAAGGCTTGTAATTGGACCTCATCCATAAGATCCGCTACAATCGTATGAATCCCGGAATCCTCAAGCTGCTGCCTAGAAGCTTCTTCCGAGAAGCGGGAAACGCCGATGATCTCCTTTTTTACCCCTGCCGCCATGACGGCGTTTTGGGCTCGTCGGGCTAAACTTGGCCCCATTTTTCCCCCCACACCAAGGATCAGGATATCCCCCTTCCATCGCCCTATAAATTCAATTAGGGCCTCAGACGGCGTGGCCAACATCACATCGAGTTCCTGCACACTATTCATGTTTTCCCCTCCCATGATAGAGACCTGGATAATGCCCCCTAGAGCCCTTGTTGCTCCCCATGGCAACCGATCGGCACCCGAGGCTTCGCCCTGAAAACTGGGGGGCCAGGTCCAGTTCCGCGACGGTTATACCTCAGCGGCGAATTCCACGTCTCGGGTTTCCGGCCCCCAGGCAGCACCGATGACGATCAGCATCGCACCAATCACCATCAACAACAATTCCGTGTCTTTGGCCGGCATGATGTGCCCTAGCCACAACTGATAAAATGCGTAGAACGCGGGAAGCACCACCGCCAAACTGTAGCCTAGCCCAAATCCACTAGCCCGCACATTGGTCTGAAAACGCTCGTTAATGTACGTCGTCGCGAGTCCCCATACATTCCCTACCACGGCTTCGATGCAAATCGTAAGTACGATGATGGGCCACAAAGAATGCCAGGCCGTGCCAAAGAGGGCATAATTCAGGAGTCCTCCCACAACGGCGGCGACAATCCCAGCCACCATGAGGTACTTGCGGCGCCCGAATCGTTGACTTAACACACCAGCGACCAAATAGGCGGCAAACAGGACGACTTCACTAATCAAAATCGTGAGTGTGACGCTACTTTCGGATAGCTTCGCAACCGTATGCAACATCCCAGGTATAACAGCACTAATCATTTCCGAAGTCAGCCAAAATCCAGTCATCAGGAGCCACACCTGAATAAATCCTTTGAGTGAATTCCCCGACAAAAGGGTCCTCAATGGATTCTTCACGCGCTGCGATTGCTCCCACACTTCAGATTCCGGCAGATGTACGCGGTAGTACAGCACAAACGCCAGCGAGATGAGAGCGCCAATGAAGAAGGGAATTCTCCACCCCCACGTCACATAGGCAGAATCAATCCCATGCAAAGGAGCCACGTGCAACATGATGAATGTGAGGAGGTTAATGATAATATATGATGCCGGAAATCCGAGACGTGGA
>JAMCTO010000132.1:4895-8484 GCA_023381095.1 Bacillota bacterium | reverse complement strand
GGAACGGCTTGTAGTGACCAGATAGCGTATATAGAGGCCAACCTAGAGAATGAAAGGAAGTGAAGGCATGGAACCATCAGATGAGACCCGTAGACTCTGGGGCCATCAGGAGGCAGAGAACCAAGCCGACGCCGTTCTGCGCGAAGTGTATAGCGCCTTAAAAGATAAGGGGTATAACCCCATAAGTCAGTTGGTCGGTTATTTGTTGTCCGGGGATCCTGCCTACATTACCAGTCACCAAGGAGCAAGAAATTTAATTCGGCGGGTTGAGCGCGACGAGCTTTTAGAGGAACTGCTGCGCCAGTACGTCAATCAATTGGAACGACAATCGACGGATGTCTAGACGCATAATGGGATTGGACGTGGGGGATAAATGGATAGGGGTGGCGCTTAGTGACGAGCTCGGCATTTTGGCCACCGCTAAACCTCCACTGAGGCGGACAGCCATGGGTAACGATGTTGCAGCCCTGGCTTTGATGGCTAAAGAGTGGAATGTAAGCGAAATTGTGGTAGGATTGCCATTGAACATGAATGCAAGTGTCGGACCTCAAGCGGAACGCACCATGGCTTTAGTGGCGCGACTGCGAAAGGTAACGGTCTGCCGCGTGACCACATGGGACGAGCGGTTAACCACCCGGCAGGCCGAGCGATTGCTGGTGGAGCAAGATGTTCGCCGCGAACAGCGGAAAAAATTAGTAGACGGGGTAGCGGCGGCGCTAATTTTGGAGTCGTACTTAAACTCTAAGGCGCATTCGCGAAGAGAGGAGACAGAGATGTCGGATAACGATAAGGACCTTATAGGATCGATGGGTGAGGACGATGACGAAATCATTACATTGACCGACGAAGAGGGCAATGAGCATGAGTTTGTGGTCGTTGACGTGATTGAAGTAGAAAGTCAAGAGTACGCCATTTTGTTGCCCATTGACACCGAAGATGAAGAAGAGGCAGAAGCCGTCATTTTGAGGTTGGAAAAAGATGCCGATGGCGACGATATCTTAGTGGATATCGAGGCCGAGGATGAGTGGGAAAAGGTGGCCCAAGCTTACGAAGATTTGCTGGAAGATGAATCTGGCGACGAGTAGTAAAATGGTCATGTCGCGACCACCCAATGATTCTATGGTCCTGGTCGGGAGTGCTGTCGGTTCGGTGAGGCAATGGGGCATTTGTCTTTGAGATGGAGCCCCCCTATTGGGGGGCTAGTACGCCGTAATCTATCCTATTGCAGAGAGGACCCCACGAGTGGTAATGACTAAACCCAATCCACGGCGAAGACTGGTTCGCCCATGGCGACGCAGGCTGTGGTTAGGGATTTTTGCCGCCGTTTGTTTTTTGATGTTATATGGATGGCGGCAGTTTCTGCCGCTGTCTCCTCACAGTCATGAGTATTTCTACATTCGGGTGGCCCCCGGTGAATCCGCGTCACAAATTGGCACGACATTGGAGCACCAAAAGATTATCCGTTCGGCGCTGGCGTTTGATTTGGCGAGCCGCGCGGCACATTTGTCGAGAACCTTAAAGAGCGGCGTCTATCGGCTGTCTCCCAGCAACAGTCTTAATACCATATTGCGGATTATGAAGTCAGGCGATGTGGTGGTGATTAAGGTAACAATACCTGAGGGTTTCACCGTTAGGCAAGTGGTTTCACGTCTGGTGGCGGCCCACATCGGTACCACCACACAATATCAAAAATTAGAGCAAAGGCCCCTATCAGGCATGCCGGCACCGATGCCCGGCGTGCGAGATCCGTTGGAAGGTTTCTTATTTCCTGCCACCTACTCATTTCCTTGGGGAATTACCGCTAAAGAGGCATTACAGACCATGTGGCAAACATTTCGGACGGAGGCCTTGCCACTATACCTACGGGTTCATTCACACCTGAGCATGATTCAGTGGGTGACTTTAGCGTCAATTGTGCAGCAAGAAAACAAGCGGGCGGCCGAAGCTCCGGACATTGCCGCGGTATTTTTAAACCGCATCGCGATTAAGATGCCGTTGCAGTCAGATGCGACAGTTCGTTATGCAATAGGACATCCAATCGATGGGAGCTTGTCTTATCAAAACCTGCAGGTGGCATCGCCCTATAATACCTACCTAAATTCTGGGCTGCCTCCAGGTCCCATTGCCAATCCGGGATTGACTGCACTTTCTGCGGCATTGCATCCTGCCCCAGTGGGTTACCTGTACTTTTTAACGTTGCCGAATGGACAAGTGTTGTTCGCCACCACTTATCAGCAACATCTGGCGAATATTGCTTACGCCAATGCCCATTATTAGGATGATAGGTCTAAAATTAGATATTTTGGGAAAAACTTCCTTTAGCAAAGATGTTAAGGGGAGGAATCATCGTGAAGTGGGATCGGCGCGTTATTATGGGGTCGTCGGCCGCTTTGGCAATCCTGGCGGCTGTAGGGGTCTGGATGGTATTTTCTCGATTGCCTGCGTCCCCCAGCTATTCCTCCCTGCCCTCTTACGCATCCAGTCCGGTTTTGGTTCGGAAAATTGTGGGACCGCAAAATGTGCCGTTAACCAGACCATATCATCGGCCAGCGCTAGTCGTAGTTCCGAGATTGCTGCCCGATTGGGCGAAACGAGAAATCGAGCATCAAGTCGGTGTTACCATGATGCATCGTCGTCAATTTATTTGGGACGGAATTTCTCAATTATTCGTTCAAGCTCGGCATTGGGCCATACCCGGATTATATCCCTTCTCAATTGCTGAATATCAGCCGACTCCGGGAATTTCCACGAACACGTTGATGTTAGTGCAGAGTTCCACCCCCGTCTATTCCAAAGGACCTTTTTTTCTGAACCAGAGGCAATGGAATGTCAAACAGCAAAGTCCTGTATCGACGTCCCTGTCTATTACCCTGAGTCGGAAATTGAAACCATTAATTCCCAATGGCGGCGTGTTGGCGGCTATAAACGGTCGGGGGCAAATTCGCATGGTGGCATCGAATCCGTCAAATCGCCATATTTCCTGGCAACCGCGACCGGTTGGATTGGGGTTAGTGCCACCTTTGATCGCCGAAGCCATGGCGGAACCCCAATTATTGAAACAGAGGGCTCATGAATCAGATATCTTGGAACAGTTGGGGAAGGACTGGGGTGGTAAAAAGATTCAACAAGCGCTAATTCGCTTGGGGCTGGACAGGGGGGTCTCTGTTTCCGGACAACTGGTAAAAAACCCTGGTTTGCCTAAGCCATCTTCGTTAGTACTGAGTGAGGGCCACGCGCTTTGGGCAACCCCGCTTGAAGTTGCGCGAGCGTATTTACCGTTTGTAGACCAGGGAGAACTGCCTTCATTAACCATCAAACCGGTGCCAACAACCTTCGGCGGTGGACAGCCGTTGGTAGCCCCTGTGAGTACGTTGAATGCGGTGACCAAATTCTTGCCGACGGTGGTGACCAGCGACATCCGGTTTTCCGTGTGGCGTCCCGACAGTAATTACGCCATTGCTTATACTTCTATGGATCACGGGTTGGTCCTGGTAGCCGGCGGACCGGCAACTAGCCATATTATCGCGTTAATTCATGAGACCGCCGTGTGGTTGACGGAGAAGAAGGGAATTGGAGGATAAGTTGCGAA
>JAMCTO010000132.1:0-4868 GCA_023381095.1 Bacillota bacterium | reverse complement strand
GCAGCTGGTAACAATTGGGGCCTGGCTTTGGTTTTGACCTAGTGTGGCGGCGGTACTATGGTAGGACTGGACAGCCTTGCGGCTGTGTGCCGCTGCCATTGTCGCCCGTGCTTGGGGAGTTCTTGCTTATAATGGGCTCTCTTCCTGGCATGAACCGGGTCGCTGATTAAGGTTCCTTGGCGTTCATCATGGAAGGCCCTTACGTTATGTTCTACGGGGATGGACTCGTGATTGGCATTGGCATTACCGTGGCATCGCCTCACGGCCAATGGTGGATGGCTCTTGTGACGATGGTGGCAGCAGAGGTTATCACCAATCTTAAGGTAATATTGTACAATCAGGTGGTGGGTTCCATTTTATGGCGGGTGACAGTGACGATGGGGGTTGTCCTAAGCCTCATTTCCCCAGCTCTTCCCAAGGGATTTTATCTTGGGAGTTGTGGTTTTCACAGCGTTTGTGGTTGCAGCAGCGGGGTTTTTGCTTGCGGTACTGGTGGGGGTTGGCGGTTTCGACTTCGAGGCGCTGTGCTATAACCGTTGGGGACCACGTTATGGTCTAGCGTTAGACGTTAAGATTGCGGAGGTTGTGTTGTGAGACACCTGAAATATGAAGCTACCATTGATCAAGTGCCGCTGACGGTGTTGCAGGAAGAAATATTGTCTTGGTACCGCGCCCAAGGAAGAACTCTTCCCTGGCGAGGCAGCCGAGATCCCTATCATATTTTAGTCTCCGAAATATTGTTGCATCAGACTACCGTGAGGTCGGTAATTCCGGTATACCAAGAGTTTTTAACCCGATTTCCCACCGTAGCCGATTGTGCTCTGGGGCCGGTGGAAGACATTAAGGCGATAACCGACCCCCTGGGCTACAAAATTCGGGGGGAATGGCTCTATCAAATTGCGACGTATGTTATGGAACAGTGTGGGGGCAATTTTCCCGATACCTTGGAGGGCTTAATGGAATTGCCAGGAGTGGGGCGCTACACCGCAGGCGCAGTGTTGTCCTTTGCCTATGGTCAGGACGCCCCCATTTTGGATACCAACGTTAATCGACTTTTGGGCCGATATTTTGGTGTGGACTACAAAGACAAACGGGCGGAAATACAACATCGGCTGTGGTCATTGGCGGAAGCAGTGATTCCTGAAGGACTGGGATATGAATTCAACCAGGCATTAATGGATATGGGCGCCATGATTTGTACAGCAAAAAAACCGACTTGTCTGGTATGTCCGATTAGTACCGGATGTGTGACGGTGTCTCATGTTGACAAGAGCAGTCAACAACCGATGAGAGCAGCAGAGATCAGAGTGAGTTATGTGGTACGGAAAAAATCGGCTAAGGGGGAGTCTTCATGAATACATTGCGGGTCGTGGTTATTGGCACAGGGTTTGGGGCACGAGTGCATGTCCCTGCCTATCAACTGCATCACCGATATCAATTAGTGGGCGTCTGTTCTATGCGGCAAGGAAGGGGCGAGGAGTTGGGTAAAACCTTGGGGGTTACCGGGTCATCCAATTGGCGGCAATTAATTGACGAATTGCGTCCCGACGTTGTCAGTATTGCCACAGAGCCTTCATGGCATCGCGACATGAGCATCTATGCTATGGAACACGGGGCGCATGTGCTTTGCGAAAAACCCATGGCTTTATCGTTGGCCGAGGCAGGCGCAATGGTGCGGGCATCCGAGGACACCGGCAAATTAGCGTGGATTAATCATGAATTTCGTTATTTCCCCGCACGCCAAATAGTCAAAGAGTGGATTGATATGGGAAAGATTGGGGTCCCGCTGTCTGTTGTGATGGCAGGCGGAGCTGCCGGGTACGAGGCTGCCTACCAGAGACCGGTAAATTGGTTGGCACAAGAGTCCCATGGGGGAGGATTTTTAGGAGCCATTGGTTCACATTGGATCGATACATTACGATGGTGGCTGGGAGATGTCCAATATGTCACGGGGGAGTTGCTTCGGGATGTTCCTGAGCGTTCCTCTGGGAAAGCTCGGGCTGATGATGGCTTTGTCGGATTCTTACGTTTAACTTGCGGAGCTTCGGCATCCCTGACCTGGCACGTCGCCGCGCCTCCTGCCCGCGGAGTTCGATTTGAGGTAATGGGAACTGAAGCGACGATTCGGGTCGACAATGATCTCCGGGTTTGGACAAGCCGGGGCATGGACTGGGAAGAGCTAGCGGTACCGGACGCCGGATGGCCCGTAAGCTTGCCTAATAACGCGCCCCATTTGCTAGGCAATATGACCGCGTTGTTGGGTGACATGGCGCGTGCTATTGATGGAGAGCCGGCATCTCCTCTATTAGTGCCATTTGCTGAAGGATATGAGGTGATGCGAGTGATGGATGCCTGGACCCGTTCTTTTCAAAACGGCACCCGTCAATTTTTGTTATAGGCATACCCCACAGTGCTGTGTCCGCTTTTGCTTTGGTAAAGAAACTGGTGTGCGATGACTTCCCAACGGCCACACCATGTTCTCGGCTTTCCCGGGGTGTACAGTATTTTGATTCGGGCCATGCACCTCGGGATCTGTTGTCGCATAGACTGTGGTGGTCATACTTGCAATCAAGGGGACAAGGCAGCATGTTGGCCAATATGGTTTCCATCACCAGGGGATGATACATGTCATTTGAAAAAATCCTGGCGTCATGAAACCGTTCTGTGCACGGCTAAACAGTATTGTTCAAAGGAGACGGAACTTATGTGGACCGGTTTAGGCCTATGGTTGCTAGCGGTAGCTGGCGCGCTTCGCGGAGCATTATGGTTGGTCGGATATATTGGGGGCAATGCGTTTCCACAACCGCTGAGTGAGGCAGAAGAGCAGTCGGCCTTGGCCGCAATGTGGGAAGGCGACGTCGATGGCCGACGTCGTTTGATTGAACACAATTTGCGATTGGTCGCTCACGTGGTAAAAAAATATAACAACAAAGGAGTAGAGTCTGACGACCTGATTAGCATTGGCACAGTGGGATTAATTAAGGGAGTCGACACATTTAATGCGGATAAAGGGACCCGGCTGGCAACATATTGCGCCCGATGCATCGAGAATGAGAAGCAACTGACATTATCGGGCGGTAAATATTTCCGCGGGGTGTGTGGATAAAAGGTCCGTGCCTACCTGGAAACGAACAGGTCTTGGTCGTGGTGTATAGTAAGGACATCAGAGCGTAAGGCGAGGTGGAATGCATGGTCCGTAATTGGGCAGATATTACCTGCCCGATTCAAAGAACCGCTACATTGTTTGCTGACGTATACACCATTATTATCTTGCGTGAACTGATGTCCGGAACCAAACGATTTACCGTGCTGCAAGAAGCAGGTATTAATCCTCGCGTATTGACCCAGCGCTTGCGGAACCTGGTCAACGAAGGGGTTGTTGTCCGTACGCGGTTTGCTGAACGGCCGCCTCGGGTAGAATATGCTTTGACCCCAAAAGGAGAGGCTCTAATACCGGTGTTGGATGCCCTAAAGAATTTTGGCGAAAAGTATTTGTCCGGATCATAGATGATTTAAGGTTGTTCTCTAATACTTGTTAATGTATAGTATTAAAAAGAGAGAAGCTGGAAAGCCTCTTTGTGAAAAGGAGTGTGTCATAATGGGCAAAATCGCTTTTTGGATAACTGCAGGACCAAACCTTCAGGATAAGGCGCTAGCCAATGCCGTGTTGGCTGGCCGCCTAAAAACGATGCGACACCAAGATATTCAGGTATATTTTTTTGGACCCGGCGTAGAGCTTGCTGGTCAAACCGAAGGTCCCATGACAGAGGCAATCAAAACGCTGGCACAGGGAGAAGTTCCGATGGGGGCTTGCCCGTTTAATGCGGAACAATATGGGGTGACAGCGACGGTGACCGATAAAGGCATCAGGATGGAACCTGCCGGTGAAGCCTTGGTGCGGCTTGTTGACGAAGGATATCAGATTGTGGGGGTATAAACAAAAAGGGGGCCCGTCGGAGGGCCCTTTTTTTACCTCTTAATCAAATCTTTATTCAATATCCATTAAACCTTAACAGGCTTGTAGGACAATGCCCAATATACTGATAGAGTGGAGGGGACTCGTTGTCTCTGGGCACTGCTGTATTTCTGGGAATTTTGCAGGGATTTACCGAATTATTTCCGTTTTCCAGTTTAGGTTTACTCGTAATTTTGCCCCATGTGGTGTCGATTACGGTTCCTACTTCGGGAGCAAAATATCTTCCCTTTGTGGTGGCATTGCACTTGGGCACAGCCGTGGCGCTGCTATGGTACTTTCGGCGTGAATGGGTGCGCATTATCAGGGGATGGTTTCGCTGGTTAAGAGGTCACCGTACCACGGAAGGAAGGCTGGCATGGCTTTTGATCTGGGGGACTATTCCTGCAGGTATTGTAGGTTTAGCATTAAAACATCCTATTTCGGCTCTGTTTAGCAAACCGCTGCTGGCCGCGATCTTTTTGCTCTTAAATGGAGGACTGATGTTGTGGGGAGATCGGCAGCAACATGTGGTTCGGCAGGCAGTGCATTCGGTTGCCTCTTTGACGATTGGGCAGACACTGAAAATTGGGTTGTTTCAGATTTTAGCGCTCATTCCTGGAATGTCGCGATCGGGGTCTACCATTAGTGCCGGGGTCAGCGTCGGATTGTCTTTCGAAGACGCCGCACATTTTAGCTTCCTATTAGCTACTCCTATCATTTTAGCAGCAAGTCTGGTGGAAATTCCTAAACTTCATAGCGGCCTCCATGGGTTAGCGACTGCGGCGTTAGTTGGAGGAGTTTTTGCTGCGGTTACCGCATGGCTTTCCACACGGTTTCTATTGCGTTACTTTAAAGTCCATAATTTATTTCGCCTGGCAATAATTTCGATGGGGTTGGGTGTACTTTCTCTAGA
>JAMCTO010000131.1 GCA_023381095.1 Bacillota bacterium | reverse complement strand
CATGAAGATGGTAGCGGCGGCCAAACTGAGGAAAGCGGAATTTCGAGCCAAACAAGCACGGGCATACAGCGAAGAGATTCGTGGGATGACCCGCAGAGCTGTCAGCAAAGGAAGAGGGCATCCTCTCTTGGAAAAGCGGGACGGGGGGGGCCATTGGATTTATTGTAATCACCTCGTCGCGTGGTCTCGCCGGCCCCTACAATGCCAATATTCTCCGGCATGCGGCTCTGAAGATACAGGAGGTGGGGGGAAAGGATCCGGGGGTTTTTGCCGTAGGGCGTAAGGGCCGAGATTATTTTTTACACCGGAGAGTGTCGATTTTGCAGGAATTTCTGGGTATTGGAGACGAACCCACTTTTCATCAAGCCCAGGCGATATCTCACGAAATCGTGACACATTTTCTCGACCACCGAATCAAAGAAGTGTGGTTGAGCTATACTCAATTCATCAATCCCTTGAGCCATCAAGTGGAATCCTTGCGCTTGCTGCCGGTTGAAGAACCACCGGCCGACGATTCGAGTATGCGCCGCAGCTATGTTTTTGAACCCGACACGCAAACTGTTTTCAAGGATCTTCTTCCCCGTTATATTGACATTTTGATTTATAGCGCGTTATTGGAGTCGAAGGCCAGTGAGCACGGGGCTCGAATGACGGCTATGGATTCCGCGAGCAAAAATGCCGATGAATTGATCCGCACAATGGTATTAATGCGCAATCGCCTGCGCCAAGCGGCGATTACCAAAGAAATTGCGGAACTGGTGAGCGGCGCCGAAGCTTTGAAATAGGAGGATCAAGCGTGGCAGAAAATGATGGAAAAATCGTGGAAGTGTTAGGCCCTGTTGTGGAGGTTGAGTTTCCTCCGGGGCATTTGCCCGAAATTTATAACGCTCTGCATGTGGCAGGCAACCGAAATGCGACAACAGACGGATCCGGAGTTCAACCGTCCGAATTGACATTGGAAGTCATGCATCAAATCGGGGACAATCGTGTTAGCTGTATCGCTATGGCTTCGACAGACGGCCTGGTCAGGGGCATGAGGGTCATCAATGCCGGAGGGCCTATCACGGTTCCGGTCGGTGATGTCACCTTAGGACGGATGTTTAATGTGGTGGGCAATCCCATTGACGGCAAGGCACAGGTTGACACCGAAAGTTGGATGCCTATTCACCGAGAAGCTCCCAGCTTTACCGAACAGGCGGTATCCACGGAGATTTTCGAGACGGGGATCAAGGTTATCGATCTTTTGGCTCCGTACCCCAAAGGGGGAAAAGTGGGGCTTTTCGGGGGTGCCGGGGTAGGGAAAACGGTCTTAATTATGGAATTGATTCACAACATTGCCACGGAACACGGCGGATTTTCCGTGTTTGCCGGGGTGGGGGAACGCACTCGCGAAGGAAACGACTTGTATCTGGAGATGTCGGAATCAGGGGTGATTGACAAGACTGCTTTGGTTTACGGGCAGATGAATGAGCCCCCCGGGGTTCGGATGCGAGTGGCTTTATCGGGTGTGACCATGGCGGAATACTTCCGCGATCAAGAAGGCCGGGACGTGTTGTTCTTCATCGACAATATCTTCCGGTTTATTCAAGCCGGTTCCGAGGTTTCCGCCTTGTTGGGGCGCATGCCATCGGCCGTGGGCTACCAACCTGTTTTGGCTACAGACATTGGAAACTTGCAAGAACGCATTACCTCGACCAAAAAGGGTTCCATTACCTCGATTCAGGCGGTCTACGTGCCGGCTGACGACTATACGGACCCTGCACCTGCGACAACTTTCGCCCACTTGGACGCGACGACGAATCTGGAACGGCGAATTTCGGAAAAAGGGATCTTTCCGGCCGTCGATCCTTTGGCATCCACCTCTCGAATCCTAGACCCCCAAGTTGTGGGGGACGAGCATTACCAAATCGCTCGCGGTGTTCAGGCCGTGCTGCAGCGTTACAAAGAATTGCAGGACATTATTGCTATTTTAGGGATGGATGAGCTAAGTGATGAAGATAAATTAACAGTGGCCCGCGCCAGGAAAATTGAGCGGTTTTTGTCACAGCCGATGTTTGTTGCCGAACAGTTTACGGGCACACCCGGGAAGTATGTGGCAATTCGTGAGAGTGTCCGGGGGTTCAAAGAGATTTTAGAAGGAAAGCACGACGATTTGCCGGAAATGGCCTTTTATATGGTGGGCACTATTGACGAAGCTGTTGAAAAAGGAAAAACCTTGTAGGGCTGGAGGGATAATATGGCAACCACCTACCATTTGAAGATTGTGACCCCTGAAAGGACAATGTTTGACGGTCCGGCGAGCTATATCATTGTTCGCTCCACAGAAGGGGAAATAGGAATTTTGGCGCATCACATGCAACTCATCACACCTTTGATTCCGCATATTATCACCGTCTATCCCGAGAACTCCAAAACCGAACAATTCACCATCGGCGGCGGTTTCTTGGAAGTCGGCGATACCACCACAGTAGTTTTGGCTGATTCCGCCGAAATGGCCTCGGAGATTGATGTGGCCCGTGCCGAAAGAGCGCGGCAACGGGCCCTGGAAGTGCTGGGCAAAGAGGATCCGAATGTGGATTTGCTTCGAGCCAAACGAGCGTTGGCTCGTGCCGAAAATCGGCTCAAGTTTGCCGGGCGACCCACGGCCATGACCCACTGAACTCAGATTGGGATGCCAAATTAACGAAAAAGTATTCAGGCCCTTGCCGATGACAGCGGGGCCTGAAATATTTTGCCAGGTATGAATTGATGAATTCGGTGGAACAATCTGGTAAAGATTTCTTACCAGGAGGGAAACCGATGAGAAACTGGATCCGAAACGGTTTGTGGGCGGCAGGGGTAGGATGCGTGTTCTGGGCAGGGGCCAGCGTTCGGGCCGCTGTGGTGTCTCCGGTCATGACGGCCTTTCATGCTACCAAAGCCCACCCCGCGGGATTTAGCATTAACGGCTGGGTAGAACTACCCCCATCATCTCGCTCGCAAAACCTGGAAAATATCGTTCGGGGCTTAGCCCAAAAGACACACATTCAAGGACCGGTTCACTTTGATCAAGGGACAGATTATCAAAAGACTGTTATTCGCCAAAACATCGCCGGCTTTTCCAGTGAATTGATTGCAGAACGCTTGGCTTCCGGTGCCACTTATATGGTGATCGACCGAGTGGGAAGTCAAGGTTTCAGCGGTCTTGAGGAGAGTTTGGGACTTGTCCGGCACGTACTCGCTAACTATGGATCTCTGCACTGTTCTTTGACACTCCAGGGCACGCTGCCTCAGAAATTGTCCACAACCAAGGCCAAACACGTCATTAATCAGGCCTTTCGATCCATCGCCGCCAAGTCTGTCAATGGAATGACTACGGCTCATTATGTCTCCGTTGCGGGAGACAGCGGCTTTATTCACAGCCATGATTATCTCCAGGGCCATCCTGTCAATATTCAAGTGGCCTTAAGCTACAATACGTATCTGCACCAAGAACAAGTAGATGTGGGTACGCCACTCGTGACAGTCACCTATTAGGTTTGAAGTGGGACTTCCTGGGCACACTGGAATTAAGAGGATATTAATCCTCGTTTTTTCACAGTGTACAAAGAGAGTGGAGGAACACAGAAATGGCGAATCGTCGTCTGACTCTGTTTGGTATTATCGGCGGCATTGCGGTATTGGGGGGCGGTATATTAACTTTTGCCTTGACACGCGGATCCGTCCGGCCGGCAAGTGGGCCGATTGCGCACTTACAATCTCCTAAGGGCGGAATTCACCGGGCAAAAGCCAGTTCCTCAGCCAATAACACGGCGGCGCCGCTTTTGATGCCTGTAAACGGCAAAGTGTCCAACCCGTTTGGCTGGCAATATTCGGGAGCCTTAAATGAATGGTATTACAATCCGGGGCTGAGTATTTCGGCAAAAACGGGGGCGCCTGTTCATGCCGCTTGGGGCGGTGTCGTGGCGCAGGTGGAAAATGTTAACCACCAAGGCTTGACCGTTACCATCAAAGATGGCAGTCAGTACGAAACGGTTTAAGGGCATCCCGG
>JAMCTO010000130.1 GCA_023381095.1 Bacillota bacterium | reverse complement strand
CGGGGCCTAATGATGAAGGCCAAGACGAGTGAGTACTCAGGCAGCTTTAACCCTTATTGCGATTTCCCTGATGCTGATCGCGGTCATGAGCATTATCGGCACTGTAATCCTCTGGCTATTAGCCAAAAGACTTATGAAAATGGAGCGCACTGTCGGTAACCAAATTGAAACACTGCGAGCAGAAATTCAAGGCGCAATTCGGCAAGCGCGCGACACCTCGCGAGACATTTCTGAGACATTGTCCCATCTGCGGCGCGGGGCCTACAATGTAGGCCTCATCGTCTCGGGCCTAACATCATGGGCAGTGACACGCCGTCGGCTTATGCAAAAAGACCCCCAAGACAAAACTTCCCTGCCATGGTGGCTTCAAGGAGTTGCCACCGCATGGACATTGTTTCAGCGTACTCGCCAAAAGAAATCCATGGATAAATCTTCTCAAAAATCTTCGGGAATGTAAGGAACCAATAGTGGATTTTCTAGTGGGGAGGCCGTTTCCAGTCTTGCTCTAGTTGGTCCAATGCCAATTGTGCGCGAAACAACTCAACCACCTTTTGATGGACACTAAAAGCCAACTTCGGCGCTTGGCTCACGTTGACCCACGTTACTTCCATGGCATCTGTTCCGGGTTTTAGATTTCCACCTACTGGATGAGTTAAAAAAAAAGTAATTAACGTCTCATTGGAAGGCGTCGACCAGGTTCCCAATTGACCATCGATGACCACTTGCAATCCGGTTTCTTCCAAGATTTCACGCTGCAAAGCCCCTTGCACTGATTCACCAAACTCGATTCCGCCGCCGGGAAGGGTGTACCCTCCAACAGACGGGGGATATCGTCGAGTGACTAGCAAGATGTTTTGTTGCGCGGCATCGTAGATGATTCCGGCCGTAGCCGGCAATGGTCGTTCCCAATAGACAAATCCGCATTGCAAGCAAAATCGGCGAGACTTGCCATCCCAGTCATGATTCGTAAGAGGCGCTTGACAAAGCGGACAGAATTTCCAGCGATTGGGGGCCGCATGTCTCCATTGTACAAATAAGTTCAGATCCTCGTTTTCATCCATAGCGCCATCACCCTGGCTATTGTAGCACAGGGTGTTATGAAGGCGTAGAGGCAACAAAGTGGCAAATGGCGCCGGACCGTTTAATGCGGATGGTCAAGGTTTCTAACACTCTGAACGCGTGGTTCATAGAACTCGATTCCAAGAAAGCTACCGTGGTATCTAACCCAATTGCCAGATCCAAGTTTTCTGGACTGGCGGCAACCACCAACAGGGTGTCATTTGGCATTTGCGGGGTCACAAAGACTCCTCCCTCGACTAGTTTACGGATTTGGTCAATCTCCAGCACCCCACTGTTGCCAAAAAGTCTATGCCAAGCCGCGTAACCTTCGGTGCCAACAATCACAGTATAAGGTGGATAAAAACCCGCCGACGCCAAATGATTTATAGCCGTGACCACGTCACGATAGCCAGACTGGGCCTCGATCCATCCGCGAGTTTCCAGCACATGCCGACCAGCGACCGTCGTCAATCCCTCGATATGTAGTGTGCTATCTCCGTGCAGGATTAGTTGGTCCTCGGCACGAGCCACAAAACTGGCTGCCGCTTCCGCCATTGACCAGTCCATGGGTAGCCCCCGACGCGCGCTAGATTCCAAATCGCGCCAAAACAAAATGAAATCCTTGTGCAGCATCGGAAGTTTTTGATAGATCCTCCCGGCTAATGCCACAGGGTCATCATCGGGTCCGACCATATCTACTTGCCCAAGATCATACCCTGGGGAACGGTCGGTGGGAATCACTTCGACTTCAGCTCCTAGAGGGCCATATAATTTGAGAAATCGCCTGCCAATGAGCTGCCTCCTCACCACCTGATGAACTGCATCATCAAGTTCTGCCCATTCGGTCTCATTAATCGGGGCATCTTTTCGCAATAAAAAATCCATGATCAAATGAACTCCCCTAATAGATTATTTGACTCCAAAACTACAGTCGCCGCTCTTAGGGCTTCCCCACCGTCCAACCGTCGGATGCAATGCTCTGCATCTGGTAGCGCTCATGTTGGATAATCCGATCCAACAAGGGCAAAAGCTGGTGTTGACATTCACTGGCCCATTTTCGCACATTCAGGTACTGTGTCATCTCTGATTCCTCATGAACACTTACCGCGTTGCCGAATAACGGAGACTGCCCTAGATTGGCCATTTGCTGCCCAATCCATCCTAAATGCTTCATCTCGTCAATCGCCCGGTCTTCGTCGTCCATCCCCACAGATCGGCGATGAATGCCGATAAAAGAGGAAAATAAGTAGCCAATAACTTGTTGATATTCTATAGACACCAATAATTGCAACTTGCCGGCAGCATCGTTAACAGACTCCGATGAGTTTTCTTGTCCCCATGGTTTCCCGTGTTGACGATCTCGGAACCCGTGAAAGAGCCGCAAATGGTCCTCTTCATCAACCACAATGCGTTGCAGTAGGTCTTGAACCTCCCGGTCGGCAATGGCTGCAATGTGTTCTTTATACTGGGCAATTGCTACCTTTTCCGCATTTATGTCTGATTCCAGCGCCTCTTCCAAGGACGCCCTAGGAATTACCGCAGGGGTACTAAGATCCGGTACCCCTTGAAGAGCAACGATCGTATGCGCCAGCCATTTCAGGTGACGCATTTCGTCTTTGGCAATTTGTTCTATCTGGGGACCAAATTGGTAAGCGACAGTCCAAGCATGGGTTAAATAGTGTAAAATGGCGTCATGCTCACCAATAATATCCTGATTCAATAGACGCACTTGTTCGCGACGGTCATAGGTCACACATAATCCCCTCCGCTGCTAGTATGCCCGGAATTCACCAGCCTAATTGTTCCCTTCTAGATTTCGACTATGGATCACCAGGAAAAATAGCATCGGAATATATAACTATGCAGAAGACAAGGATTTTGACTCGGAATGCGGAGTGGGAACAGGTTCCGAAATGCTGGTTGCAACTGGCCGAGGGGATCCGACGCCAGGCAGTGGCCCGCTCCGATTCGGCGTTACCGACGTAAACACCTTAAGCGACCGCGTAAATCGCGGAGCTGAACGTGGAGCCTTTCGAAATTTATTCACGTCCAAAGGTTCCCGTCAACCAGGAAACGTTTTCCGACCCAAGGGGCAACCGCCTGGGATTTTTCGAGCATTTGAACAACATCGAAAAGGATCGGGCGATACAAAGGGCGCTCCGATAGCCCTCATCGCTCGAATGTATGCCCTAGGGAGTTGAGATGATGCCCACGATACGCCTGGTCAATGTGTATGTCAGTGACCTGGACTACGCCAAAGACTGGTATTGTCAGGTACTAGGATTTGAAGTGGCCCGGGATTTACCGCCGTTGGCGCTCGAGTTACGCCATCAGGGAATCACATTTCTTCTTCACAAGGCAGAGAACCCGACCGTCCGAAAGTTTTGGATGGATTCGATGGTGACGCTCGCGTTTGCCACAGACAATGTTCACAAAGCCATGCAAAATCTGAAGGAATCAGGTGTTAAACTCATACACAGCGAACCGCAGTTCTCCCACCCATCAACGAAGACCCC
>JAMCTO010000129.1 GCA_023381095.1 Bacillota bacterium | reverse complement strand
GCGTAACATAAAGCTGTGTCTGCCCGTCTCTCTCAAAGACGCCAACTCTGCCCAACGCCAAAACCTGCATTCCATCGCGCAAGGGAGTGTCTAAAGACAAGGCATCACGTCGAAACATCACACTGCGAATTTGCGCCTGATCGTCCTTCATAACAAAATACCAATGCCCCGACGAGTGGTGTTTGACCCCGGACAGCTCTCCTTGCACCCACAAGTGTTGCCATTCCGGAACCCCTTCCACCAACTGTCGGATAGCCTGCACTAATTGGCTCACCGTGAACTTTTGCGGGCTGTTGCGCATCACGACCTCTCCTGGTTCAAAAATGCTTGCCAAGTGTTGTCGAGCAACATGGCAATAGTCATCGGCCCTACCCCTCCCGGCACCGGCGTAATCCAGTCAGCTCGGGAAACCGCTTCCTGGTAGGCAACATCACCTACTAAACCATCGGGAGTTCGATTGATACCCACATCAACAACCACAGCACCATCTTTTATCCATTCACCGCGAATCATTTGCGGGCGGCCCACCGCCGCCACCAAAATTTCGGCTTCCGCCACCAGTTGGTCTAAGTCACGCGAGCGCGAATGGGCCATAGTAACGGTTGCATCCCTCGCCAGAAGTAACAAACTCAGCGGTTTCCCCACCAACATACTGCGCCCAACCACCAACGCGCGTCGCCCGGTTAGGACAATCCCATAATAGTCCAACAGCGCAATCACCCCTCGTGGGGTACAGGGGAATAACCCCGGCTTTCCCTGAGCCAAACGCCCCAAATTTTGCGAAGTTAGCCCGTCTACATCCTTCTCGGGACTAATCGCGCTTAATACCGCCTGAGTGTCAATTTGTGGCGGCAGGGGCATTTGCACCAGGATACCATGGATCGAATCCGTGCGATTGGCATGGTCCACGACTTCGATGACGGATTCCGTAGTGGATTCAGCCGGCAATTTGACAGTGTCGGAAACAATGCCAGCTTGAGCACAAGCCCGTTCCTTGTTCCGAACATAGACATGCGATGCAGGGTCATCACCTACCAACACCACCTCAAGACCGGGCCGTTTCTGATGTTCCTGTTGATATACGTCCACTTGTGTCCGCAACTTTTGACGTATACTAGCCGCAACTAGTTTGCCATCCAAGATTTTTGCCATATGCCCTCCCTCATCTTCGGTGCCAAGTGTCCCAACCAATCCACGCCACCCCCACCGCATTGTCCCGGCTCAATTGTGGCGTAGCAAACAGAATATCCCATTTAGCGTCAAGTGCTGTCCGTTGGCGGATAATTTCTCGGATCATCTGATTGGCAGCCACTCCGCCAACGACAAGCATAGGCCCCGGTTCGGCACCTGCTTCAATAACATTTGCTAAGGCTCGGCCAACGCCGATTTCTACCCCACGGGCTATATCTTGGGGTAACTTGCCCTCTTTCAGGGCACGTTGTGCCTGAGCTTCTAAACCAGAAAAACTTATCCAAACGCTACCGTCTTTATGTCGGACAATCCCTGGGTTAAACATCAACGGATTCACCGAATCCGAAGCCACCCGCTCCAATTCCGGTCCTGCAGGAAAGGAAAGCCCCAAGGCCACTCCAATCCGGTCAACAAATTGACCGGCATAAAGATCGTCACTACCACCTAGCAATGTGATATTCCAGGATCCTGGACCCCGAGGCTCCACTTGCAGCAATTCTGTGGTGCCGCCTGACACGTGCAACGCATAAAAACGCTGAGAAAACGACCGCCCGGCTGCGTAAAGTCCAGCACGAATATGCCCTTCTTGATGCGATGTTGCAATTAACGGCACATTTAACGTGAGGGCTATCACTTGAGCATAAGCCTCTCCCACGGTAAACGTGGGCAGATACGCATCGGCAATCGGGCGCGGACGAGTCGATGCTGCCACGGCGCGCACCGGGGCCTCCAGGTTTTCGGCAACCTGCCGCCAATTTTTATACAGCACCGGAAAATTCCGGGTATGATGATACACCGCCTCACTGGGACGCAGTCCTCGCTGTCCCGGAGGCACCGAAAGCACCATCCGTTGATCGAACACTACCTGGTCTCGAGTTACTACGGCTAGGGACGTAGTATAGGCACTGGTGTCGATTCCTATGACCAGACCTTCCCATTCCTCCCCGTTACTGGTTAGCAGGCTTATCGCGATCACCTTCCGGACGAACGCTTTTAGAAAGTGTTGCCAACACCCCGTTCACAAATTTCTTAGCATCATCGGTGCTATAGTCCTGCGCCAGCTCCAATGCTTCATTAATAATCACGGAAATCGGGGTATCGGGGGCATATACGATTTCAAAGGTTGCCAGACGCAAAATATTGCGATCAATTGTGGGCATTCGGTGAAGTTTCCAATCGATAGCAGCCTGACTAATCATGGCATCTAATTCATCACGATGCTGAAGAGTGCCCAAGACCAGATCCCGGGTAAAACGTTGAATGTCTTCGGGCTCACCGATCAAAACCCGCCGCAGTAGTTCTTCCGCCTCGGTATGAGCCAAATCTTGTTCGAACAACACCCGCAAGGCGAGTTCCCTTCCGCGGTGGCGCGCCATATTAATCCTCCTAGCCAAACTACTCCATGTTCCCGGGCAACTGCGACGACGTCGCAAACGAAACTCCTTGCACATGAATATTGACATGTGTCACATGGAGTCCCGTCATGTTCTCGACCTGAATCTTCACCTGTTCTTGAACGCGACTGGCAACCTCAGGGATTTTTTTGCCAAATTGGACCACCAGATAAAGATCAAATCCGACAAGATTGTCCTTCACTTCAAGTTTAACCCCTTTAGTCGGATCCCGCTTACCGAGAATCTCAGAAAGTCCCCCTGCCAGACCTCCGGTCATGCCCACCACACCATCTACTTCGGTCGCGGCCAGTCCTGCAATGGCAGCGATCACATCATTGGCAATTTGAATCGACGGTACCGTCACTGCAGTTTCAACATCATCCATCCAAGTCCTCCTTGGGGAATTTAAGCCCCTTCCATACGCTCTGCCAAAAAGTTGGTGTGGATATCCCCTTTGATAAAATCAGGATCTTCCATCAATTGCTGATGTAACTGCAAAGTGGTTTTAACCCCTTCAATGCGAAATTCCGAAAGCGCCCGACGCATCCGTGCGATGGCTTCCTCACGGGTACGCCCCCAGGTGACCAACTTCGCCAACAGCGAATCATAAAATGGCTGCACTACATATCCTTGGTCCGCTCCGGAATCCACGCGCACTCCCGGCCCCGCTGGTTCGTGCCATACCGTGATCGTCCCGGGACTCGGTCGAAATTGCTTACTGGGATCTTCCGCATTAATTCGACATTCGATGCTCCAACCATTCAGTTGCACTTGGTCTTGACTAATCGACAATGGCAATCCCGCAGCCACCCGAATTTGTTCTTTGACGACGTCGACTCCGGTAACCATCTCGGTACAAGGATGCTCGACTTGCACCCGGGTATTCATCTCCATAAAGTAAAATTGTCCCTCTTCATCGAGAAGAAATTCCAACGTTCCAGCACTGGTGTACCCTACCGCCTGAGCAGCCCGAATCGCAGCCTCACTCATTTTCCGTCGCAGTTCCGGCGTCACTGCCACCGACGGCGCTTCTTCCAACACTTTTTGCCGGCGGCGCTGCAACGAGGACTCCCGTTCCCCCAATGCCACGACATGACCCATGTCATCGGCGAGCACTTGAATTTCGATATGTCGGGGCCGTCTCAAATATTTCTCCAGATAGACATCCCCCTGGCCGAAGGCCGATTTCGCCTCGCGACTAGCGCGTTCAATGGCATCTTCCAACTCATCGGCACTTTCCACTATGCGGATGCCTCGTCCTCCACCGCCAAAAGACGCTTTGACTAAAATAGGATAGCCAATTTGCTCAGCAATGGTTCGGGCCTCGTTCAAGTCGCTCACGGTGCCCTCAGTACCCGGGACTACGGGCACTCCAGCGTTTTGCATCATCTGCCGGGCTTGGGCCTTGATACCCATTTGCTCAATAGCTGTCGCAGGGGGGCCAATAAACACCAAACCCCAGGTCTTGCAGATCGCGGCAAAGTGATAATTTTCTGATAAAAAGCCATATCCGGGATGGATAGCTTCGGCACCAGTTTGCACCGCCGCGTTAATAATGTTGGGAATATGCAAGTAGCTGAGTTGCGACGGTGCGGGACCAATCGGGAACGACTCATCAGCATAACGCACGTGCGGAGCGTCTTTATCCACCTCGGAATAGACCGCCACCGTGGCCACTCCTAATTCCTTGGCAGCGCGCATGATACGAATGGCAATTTCTCCCCGATTAGCAACCAGTATCTTCTTGAACAAGCAGGACACCTCCGTTTTCCTCTCCCATAATAGACCACATTCGTCCTACCTTGTCTAGTCTAATCACCCGACAGGCCACTTAGGCGGCATGATGAAATTAATTCCAATTTTGCAAAGGAAAATGACGGATCCATCGCGAATAGATTACCATCTTAATTCGCGAAAGGGTCGATGTTCCCAATGGCTTATACCTCACAT
>JAMCTO010000128.1 GCA_023381095.1 Bacillota bacterium | reverse complement strand
CCAACGCATTAGGATCCCCCTCAGAAAAGCGATTCATCACAAAAAAGTCGTCCTCAATTGAGGACGACTGACCGCGGTACCACCTCAGTTGCTGAAATCCAGCCCCTTGATCCTCGATATCGGGAGGTCCCGGTCGGTTCTTCACCAACTGCTCCAAAGCGGGACAACGAAGAGCAAGGCCGGGCTTTCACCAATTCCCGGATCGCTGCGACAATGCGGAGTTTCGTTGCTTCTCTTTCATCGCGTATTGCACTATCTAATTAAAATACAATCTACCTGACCAGTCACGGTTTTGTCAATGGTCATACGCCTCGATAGCTATGCTATCGAGGCGTATGACCATTGACACTATAGGGGACCCAGATGCCCAGGCAAAAAATTTATCGCAAAAGGGACTGAATATTCACGAGGCAGTGTATCATCATGAATTCATCAAGATCTCAACGATCCGCGGCGGGTTCCCACGTCTGGCGAGCCAAGGAGGGCAAGCCCGAAAGACTCTGCCCTCACACGTACCCCAATGCCCAAAGTGACTATACCCCCAGTGCCGAGAAACCGGAAGTCAAGTGCGATACGCTGTACACAAGGTTCCCTGGGTGAATCAAACGCTTCGCACAGTTACCCGATCTGTGCCAGTTCGGAGATTCCGCACAAGCTGACCGGGGTACTCGTGTATACCGTAATGCTGTTGTTGTGACAGTGCGCCTTCCGGCTTGCTGGCAATCGTGATCTCACTCAGCCCCCCGTGTGGGAACCGCTGCAGGCCGCATTTCCCTAACTCGACACGATTCCGTATATGGATACGGTCGCTCGCGTGCTCAAGCGGTTGCCGTCAGAGTACCTGGAATCGGTCTTATTGTATTGTCAAACGGTTGCTGCGCAACCGTCGGATTTCCGGTGAGATAGTTCCAAGGCACTCCCTGGTGGCAGTGGATGGCACGCTCCAGTTAAGTGCAGCCTACTTGTGGGCCCAATCTGAGTTTCCTTACACGTTTTGGCATGCGTCAATCAAGCGGAAATCTTCTTGTAGATAGAGGGCCAGCGCCTGCTGACGCACGCCAGTTTTACCTCGACGGATGACCTCGCAACCCGAACTCTGGACGATATTGAGCGCTGGGGTACCAGAGACAACCATCCCTTTAACTGGATTTCTGGGCTATCCGATGCGCGATCAGAAGGCGGTTTAAGCTGAGTCCTATCATCTTAGCAGCCTATGGCGCCGCAATCCGCAGCCGCAAGCGGCGCCGGTTGCGACATTCGGATTTGCGGAAACGGAGCCAACAGTTGACCTGGTGTTGCCAGGCCGGTAAACAGCGCCCTCCTTGCAGCGAAGACCGTGGGGTAGAACACCCAGGAACGAATTTGCAGAAATGAGTACTCGACCGCCTAACATACCGTCCTAATCTGCTTTTTGCCCATTTTGATGCGACATTTCCCAGTCAATCTGTTGACGCAATAGATTTCTAATTTTCCTCCTCAATTCATCTCTCTGAGAATTGCCGCAAGACTCCCGAATTGTAGTAGATAACCACATGTTATAATATTCAAGTCGATCTTGTGGGCTTTCTTTAGGATCAAAAGTGGGCCTAGGAGGAGTTAACCCCACTTCGAAGGACAAAGATTGCAGTTGTGCTTCAATGAGGGCAACCTTCTCTTGAGACAACCTATCTAACGCTTTATGTTCAACGGGGATGCTACGCAACACAGCCACCATTGCTCGAGCCTGTTCTTGTTCGTAACTTTCCGGCAATGCCGGAATAAGTGTGTTTTTTAGAACCTCTACCAGTACATCGACCACATAAGCCATCTAGTTGCCTCCTATCTAGTACCCAATGCTGCCGGCAATCAAGTCCCGCATCAAGGGAAGCCGTTCCCCTTGCCGATAGAGGCGCAAGTCTCTGGTGACGCCCCGCTTGAAGGCGATTTTCCCCATAACCGCGATAATATAAAATTTCACATGATGCCAGACTTCAAAATATTGCACGCGCGCCATATCCATCTTTATGCCCATTAATGACTGATAGGCCTCAATAAATTGTTCAGACGGTATCAAGTATGACAAAAGCGAGCTGTCCATGCGATTTGCTTTGGCAAACACATAGCCAATGTCCACATAGGGATCCCCGATTTCCGCCAGCTCCCAATCAAGAATTCCCACAATGTGGTCCCCCGCGTACAGCAAATTTCCTGATCGATAATCACCATGCACCAGCGTTAAGAGCCCGGTATCCGGCTGGTTTTCCTGAAGCCAACACAGAGCATCGTCAACGACTGGATCCTCTGTTCCGTCCTTGACGCCTAGATAATCTCGTTCCATCAACAAAAGCTTCTGCGAGAGATAGGCGCGATAGTTCTCTGGAATTCCCAATGTGGCGCCTATACTTGTGGTTCGCACATTAACCCCATGAATTTCGGCTAAATACGCCACAAACTCTTGCGCTAGGTTGGCGCGTCGTGGAGCATCGCCAAAAAATTGCCTCCCTTCGCGGGACCATGGTACGATGTTGCGACCCGGCAAAAGTTCCATAACAAAAAAAGGCGTTCCCAGCACCGTCGCGTCCGACTCAAACCACAAAGGACGCGGCACAGGAAGCGCCGTATCATCGGAAAGAGCCCTTAACGTTTCGTAGTGATGTCGAAGATTCATCCGTTCCAGCGTCAGGCCTGAAGATTCCTTGCGAATCACTATCCGCTCCATTTGAGTCCCACCGCTTTGTTGCACTTGCAACTCGATCAGATACGTTTCGTCGGACCATCCATCAGACGAGCGATGCAAATTCACCACGGAGATCCGTTCATCAGTACTCCGATGATTTTGTAAATATTTCTCTACGGTAGCTGTTAAGGCTGCATTTGCCACGTAGTCTCAGACGCCTCCAATCCTCATTACGCCTCCTCCGATCTCTCCCGCTCCAGCAATGCGCGCAAATCCTGCTTCTGCACTTTACCCATTGCATTACGAGGCAATGCGGAGACAAATGTCACACGGCGGGGAATTTTAAAATCGGCAATACGATCGCGGAGAAATTCTAACAAATCTTCCCGTGTAATGTCTTGGTTTGGCTTTGCTACGACAAAGGCGTGCGTGTCTTGGCCCAATATCGGATGGGGCACACCCACCACTGCGGCTTCCAGTACAGCAGGATGCTCATAGATTATTTGCTCAATCTCAGACGGATAGATATTGAATCCCCCGCGAATCACGATATCTTTCTTTCGATCCACGATATAGAGAATGCCATCTTCATCCAACCGACCCAAGTCCCCCGTCGCGATCCATCCGTTTCGGTTGATTTTCGCCGTTTCCTCGGGGTTGTGAAAGTACCCCACCATGGCACTGGGCGTGTGGATATAAATCTCTCCCACTTCCCCCACCGGCAAATCCTTTTCTTCGCTGTCCACGACACGAATTTCGGTAAACGGAGGGATTGGCCGCCCCACGGCGCCAATCTTCTCCAACGCATATCGATCATCCAGCATGGTACCTCCCGGCCCAGCTTCCGTCAGCCCATAAAAGTTAATTAAACCAACGCCCGGAAATCGGCGACGAATCTTATTTATAGCATCGTAGGGCATAATAGATCCTCCGTACAGGCATAGACGCCACCGACTCAGCAAGTCGCCTCGGAATTCATCGGATCCTAACAGGAGCAATAACATGGCTGGGACTCCAAAATAAACCGTCGTGCCTAGATTGCGCATCGTACGAATCGTGTCATGCACATCGAACGCGGGATCAATAACCATGGTAACGCCAGCAAAAAGAGCCGGCAGCAAGTACGTGTGGCACCCACTTGATGAATAAAACGGGATCGCCGTTTGATAGATGTCGGCATCGCTTAAAGAAATAGCGGTAGCGGCGCTAATAGCCAAATGCATCGCGCCGAAATGCGTATGCACTGTGGCCTTGGGCTTCCCCGTCGTTCCCGACGTAAAGAGAAAGTCCGCCTCATCACCCATGCGCAATTCCCATGGTATGGTTACCGCATCTTGCTCCCCATTCCAGTCCCATTCCTCAACCAAATGAACCTCAAACCCATCATCAACCCCGATGTCTGATAAGACACGCTGCCCTTCACGACTGGTTATAATACGTCGGCAGGTGGACTGAGCCATAATAAATGACAGTTCATGCCCCCTTAGACGGGTGTTGATGGGCACATTCACGGCACCGATTTTATGAACTCCCAAATAGGCAATAACGGTTTCCACCGCCCATTGATTATCCAGGAACAGGCCGATTTTGTCCCCTTTGGCCACTCCTTGCGTCATCAGCCAGGCGGCAAAGCGGTTGCTTCTTCGGTCCAGTTGACGCCAACTCACCGCAATCGACCGTTGGGGAGCCAACAAGGCACCAGCGTTAGGACGCATCTGAGCGTGATACGAGACCAAATCAGGAATACGCATTAACGCACCTCCGTGAGAACCTTTTGGGATAGGGCCCCTGGCACAGCCTCTCAAAAATTAAGTGCCCATCGGCGCCAGTTCAATTAAACTGGCCGACACCTCGGTTTGCAGCATGGTGCCGCAATCCGGGCAAATATACTCGACGAGATCCCGACGATAGCCCTCTAGACCCTGGCATTCCATGCCCATGCGGCGCATGGTTCCCATCAATTCATGGGACCGGACCACCGTTTGCTTCTTCCACTGCTCATCCTCGCGCATCCCGAGATCCGTACCGCAAAATGCGCAGTAGACTTCCCTGCGTCCCGGCGTATCGAACACACCGAGCGGTGCCCGGAAGGATGTCGGCGACTCTTTGGTAAAGTCCTTAAGCGGCTTATGGCCCAGACGCTCAGTGCGCAAGAGGGTTCGCAGCGCCTCGCTGGCTTGTGCATCAACCCTTTTGGCCTCATTATTGTATACGACTCCATATGCTTCCTTAGCCAGCATGGGCGAAATGTATCCATCGCGCAGATCCCGTTCAACCCATGCCAGTGGGCGCAGCAGCGGGTCCCCAAGGCCTGAGCCTCCTCCCGTTATCTGGCGAAATACGCCGTAAGGCCCCAAGGTGGTGGATGCCAAGTGATTGCGCAACTGA
>JAMCTO010000127.1:2148-2710 GCA_023381095.1 Bacillota bacterium | reverse complement strand
CACGGCAGAACGGATCCCCGTCCGTGTTGCCGAAGAAGGTTTCGTGGCGCGATAGGAAACCGATCGTGGTGTTAGCGTTGTTGACGGCAGGATTGGCTGGATTCGTCTGGTACGTCGTGGGCACCAATCTTCATACCCAATACACGGCGTTTTCCTTAACCAACCCTCACAACCAACTGAGTGGTTATCCTTATCTACTTCAGCCACACGAGAAGGATCCGATGCGGTTAGATATTTTCAATCCCGCATCGAGTAAGCAACAGTATATTGTCGTGGCACGGACTCCGAGCCGGGTGCTGTGGAAACGTTCGGTGACGGTGGCCCCCGGCCAGCACTGGTGGCACATCATAAATCTGCCGACCATAGGCGTCGGATCGTTGGTGCACTTACATTTCATGTTAATGACAACAAAGGGGGAAACGATTCGCCAACTATGGATTACTTACCACGTGGCACAATAACCAATGGCGGACCTCCCCTCAGAAAACAAGGGCTCAAAGGGCGGCAACATTCGCATGAGGGTTTAACCAGGATACCAGTGCAGTGCTTGTTTGGCCACCTG
>JAMCTO010000127.1:0-2138 GCA_023381095.1 Bacillota bacterium | reverse complement strand
CGATGATGCGGTCGCAAAGAACTACCCGCGTCAGTCGGTCGTCTCTCGTGTCTAAGCCGTGGTTTCGACCTTGGATTTATTTGGGACTGCTGGGTGTCACCGAAGTGGTCTCCGATATTTGGGATCCCCTTTTGGGAATTTGGCTGCATGGACTGTTGGCCATCGCGATTTGGTGGCAGGGCACCCAAGAAACGCATTTGGATCGACGCCATTTTTATTGGGTGTTGGCGATTTTGGCATTAGTGCGCATTATTAGTTTTGCGATTTCCGCTCACAGTCTGCCGGGAGTATGGTATTACGTGTTAGCTGAAACCCCGTTGTTGGTGGCGGCGTTAACAGCGCGGTGGGCCTTTGGCGTGTCCTGGTCTAAAGTAGGCGGGCAGTGGCCAAAATTTTGGATGCTGGGCGTGTTGGTGATGGCGACAGGCCCCCTGTTAGGACTCGCAGAAAGCCGCATTATTCATCCGGGGGCGCTGATATCCTCCTTGACCTGGGGGCACGCGGTGCTGCCGTCACTCCTGCTGATTATTTTTACCGGATTATCTGAAGAACTATTGTTTCGCGGTTTATTGCAATATTATGCGGTGAAAGTGATGGGCAATTGGGCGGGTATTATCTTTGTGGCATTGGGCTGGAGTTTGCTTCATATTGGCTGGCATTCGGCATGGGATGTCTTGTTTGTGTTTGCAGTGGGCCTAGTGTGGGGCTGGATTAGGCAGAAGACCGGTTCCATTTTGCCAACGACCATTGCCCACGGTCTAGCCAATATTGTGCTGTTTCTGATAGTTCCGTTCCGCTGACAACGTGTCGGGGCAGGCAGAAAAATAGACAAACGCACAGGGAGTCCATCCATCAACCAAGATTTAGCGTCTTCTAAGGAGTCTTACCGAAAGAACACGGCAATCTGTTGCAGCAGCACCACGGCCACCGCAATGGCGAGCGGGGCAATTATAATCGAAAGACTGCGATGCACCTCTAGTGTGGCACCGCTCTTGGATGAAGCGAGAACATCGCGCATCACTAAGGCAAACAACAACAACAGTAACGGCAACTCCCCTAACAGATGGAGATTGCTACCTGCAGCAGCGGTAGTCGCTGCAATGACGACCATCATGATCCATTCACCTCATCAACTATTATGATACTGACATTATACATGGACATTCATCAAGATCCTAGAATATAGAAGAAATTTATCGTAGAATATGGAAAGCAAATCGGTGGACAGTGGGGAACATCCTTAACAACCTATTAGGTAAGTTTTCCATCGGGATGGGTCTAAGCACACCGTTGTCCCCTCGATGGTTTCGCCAAAAAATTTCCAAATGAGTTGATTTATGCGAATTGGGTTGTTCACCTATGGTATGAACGATAAACTCACGGGCATTGGACGCTATGCCAGGCAACTGAGCTATGCGATGCGCAAGGCCGCTTCCGATGTAGAAATCGTGCTCATCAATCCCTATCCGCACTCTCCATTGACCTGGTACCAGGATTTTCCCGTGGTTTCAGTGCCGAGCCTTCAACGACTACCGGCCGTTATGGTGTGGGGACCGATTGCATTGGAGCGTATCGCGGCCCGTCACCACCTCGACATTCTCCATGATCCCTGCGGGATAGCACCCTTTTTACCGACCCAAGCTGTGCGCCGTGTCGTTACTATTCATGACGCCATTCCCTTAATATATCCGCAGCTCAATCCCTGGCTTGGGCGCCTGGTGTTCCATACCGGGGTACCGTGGTCAAGATCGACCACGGCTAAAGTGATTACCGTCAGCCTGAGTGCGCAAGCGGATCTGACCGAATACGCCCGGATTCCCAAGAGCCATATCATGGTGATTTATCCCGGAGTCGATGTCTTGGCTCCCGATGAGGTCACTTCGCTGCGGCAGGCAGCCTGCCCCCCTGGACTACTAGAAATTATGGGAGAACCTTACTTTCTCTATGTCGGGGCCATCAATCCGCGAAAAAATGTGGCACGAATCATTGAGGCGGTAAAGATGCTTCAGGAGCAATACGGTCGTACCCGTCTTATTATCGTGGGGCCGGACAAGCCTTCGGGAATACCGGTGAACAGTGATGTTGTGCAATATATAGGATATGTGGATCAAAAGACGTTAGATTTTCTCTATGTGCAC
>JAMCTO010000126.1 GCA_023381095.1 Bacillota bacterium | reverse complement strand
CAGGGTGGTTGATGTCCCATTGGCCAGATGCCAAGAATAAGCCGAATCCGCTGCTCCGTACTGCCCCATAATGTGGGCTCCAGCCAGAGAGTTTGTGCTGGTATAGGATCCTTCGGCGTGGGAATCTTCTCCGCTGGCAGTAGTTGAATTACCCTCGGCATGGGAATGGATTCCGCTGGAGGTGGTCAATGCCCCTTCGGCGTGAGAACAATCTCCCTCAGCGTGGGTTCTAAAACACTCCGCATGGGAGTACGCGCCCTCGGCAAAAGATCTATGGCCTTCGGCATGGGAATTAAATCCGTCAGCGAGAGATCTAAACCCTTCGGCATGGGAAGAGTTTCCGTTGGCGAAGGTGCCTTGCCCTTCCGCATGGGTATAGTGTCCGCTGGCATGACTTGAGTGGCCCTCAGCATGGGAATAATGGCCTGTGGCTTGAGACCCAGGTTGTGAATTCACATTTTCGGTACCGCCTTCGGCATGGGCACCGAATCCCTGTGCCAAGGTGTTCACTCCTTCTGCGTGACTACTTTCTCCGCTGGCCACGGTAGGGGCTGGATTGTTTGCGGGATCCCATCCGCCCCCTTCGGCATGGGCACCGAATCCCTGTGCCAAGGTGTTCACTCCTTCTGCGTGACTACTTTCTCCGCTGGCCACGGTAGGGGCTGGATTGTTTGCGGGATCCCATCCGCCCCCTTCAGCATGAGAGGATTTCCCGCGGGCTGTGGTGGTTCCGCCTTCAGCATGGGAACCTAACCCTTGCGCCAGAGTTTGCTCTCCTTCGGCGTGAGCGGACTCGCCGTTGGCTTGCGTAAAAGAACCTTCAGCATGCGCCGCAATATTGCTGGCATGGGAGCGAACTCCTTCGGCATGCGAGGCTACTCCCGTGGATTTGGTGTCCTCACCCTCGGCATGGGCCGCGTCAAAAGCTTCTGTGCTGACACCTTCTGCGTGGGAACATTCCCCCAAAGCACGAGACCGACCCCCTTCAGCGTGAGCACCGGCACCACTAGCCCGGGTGAGTTGCCCTTCGGCATGGGACCACCCTCCCCCGGCGGTGGTCATCCAACCTTCGGCGTGGGCGGCAAAAGATCCCGCCATGGTATCAGATCCTTCGGCATGGGCGCAATCACCAATCACCAGAGTCTCACACTCAAACGGCGGCCAAGCGATAGCAAAGGGTTTTGGCGCTGAATAATCATTATGGACACCGAGTTGAAAAAACGTTTTGGGACCCACTATGCCGTCGGGCGTAATCTGACTGGTGCGCTGAAAATCCATCACCGAAGTCCGCGTGCCGTCGTCGTAAAATCCCGTAGCGCGGCCGTGGTAAAACCCAAGATCTTTTAACAGCACTTGGACAAAAACTACGTCAAAGCCGTTACGCCCGGTCATTATGCTACGCCCACCGGCAAAAGTATAAAGTCACGAAGCGTCGTAAAATCCAAAGCCTGCCACGGCATTGGGAGGAAATCCCGTATCTCCGTTGTTTTCGGAATCTCCTTTAAAACGCCCGACAGCGTCGGCAGTAGCCCGATCAAATACGCCGTCCGCAGGACGGCCAATGATCTCAGACGCATAGCTAAAACAGTTAAGGCGGTTTTGGAGAATCTTCACATCGCCACCATGATCTCCCAGGCTCAGTTCACGGCTTCCATATACCGGACCGCCGTACGTGGGGTTGGGTCCAACCCCTTGGCCAAAAACGAAATAGGTTTGCGAACTCACCACCTCATCAACTGACAAGCCAAAGTACGACTGAATATCGCGAACTGCTTGACGAGTGCGGATATCAAATGTACCGGTTATGGTGATGGGGGAACCCATAGGTCCCTCGGGTGGGTTCATCGTTTTCAACATTAAATTATACACCGCTTGAAGAACAGCCACGTCCGTCCCCTGATCTCCTGTCGACAGGATACGGCTTCCAAAGGGTACATAAGGGGCAAATGTCGTATCGAATAAGGCCATAAGAATTCCTCCTGGATCATTTTGGAAACACATTATGCATCGGTGCCCGCATATGTGACTTTAGCAAGAGAAGCGACCTGCTGGTCGCACGCGACTAGGGCCCGACCCGGGCCCCTTTTCCCCGCATCACTCGGATGCAGTTTCGCGCGGTACGATCGTTGGTAATAATAGACGGGTTCTTTCATCCCGGGAATATGTTTGGCCACGATTGGCCGATTGCAGCGCTATTTTTTCCCCCGTCATGGGTGATCTTCATCTCGTGGATTATTACCGTTTTTGTGGGACTGTTCTGTTTAGGCATGGGGATATTGTTGCTTCCTCACCCCCATCGCCCCGGCCAAGCATTCCCCGTTATAATATCGTGTCAGGATTTTTTCTATTACCCACAGAATTAACGCTCAATGTTTGGTTTACCGTTCATGCAATGCATCATCCAGTGCTTTATCACACTATGACCATTTTGCCTTTCACTGACTATGTTGCCGAACGCCTTCTCTCGCACTTTCTCGTGCATAAACCGGGCAGCTGTTGACACCACTCTCACACCAACGCCCCCTGATGGGGCCCAGTGAGAATTTTTGGCATTCCAAAGGACGCGCTTCGCGCCGCCCACGGACAACATGTCGAGGTTTTTGTGCTAAACCACGGTCACACCGACGAAGCCGTCATGGTCTCGCTTTCGGATACAGGCCCCTCCTTGGCGGCCGCTTTTGCCTTGGCGAGCCCGCCCACCCTTCGGGCAGGTGGTATACTCAACGAGAGCGGGCTGGATAAGCCCCGATCGACTTCCCTCCGGCATGCCGGGTCTGCGATCTGTTGCTTCTATGAAGCGAGTAAAACCGGAGGGAAGTGGTGCTCATGAGTCTTCATCTCACCGCACCTGTCGCTGTCGCAATGGTCGGTTTGATCGGGCGATGGCTTCTCAGTCGTCGCAAAAAGTAATCCGCGCGGGATGGTAGCCCGGCGGCGTGCATCTTCTATCTATGTGGAGTATACCGTCATTTTATACCGGAGGCAAATGCGCTCGTCTGATGAGAGGGGTGTTGGAGAGTTCCGCAGAAGGAAGGATAAAAAAGAATCCCACGGACTTTAGCCGTGGGAGATTCAGCGTCGCGAAAAAGAATAAAGACTATCAGTGTGGGCTGGCCTGCTTCCCGAGCGTTAGCGGGCGGCCGTTGTTTGAATTCCTCTTGAA
>JAMCTO010000125.1:1459-3508 GCA_023381095.1 Bacillota bacterium | reverse complement strand
GAAATCAATGGCTATCCCAAATTGTTATGTAAAACACGAGTAGATGATTTACTGGATAAGCCTATTACAATTCGTCCAATGAAGGCTTTCCCATTAATCAAAGATTTAGTGACGGACGTATCCTGGAATTACGAAATAATGAAAAAGATCCCGCCGTTTAAACCGAAAACTCATGCCCCATTTGTAATGTACCAACGAGACGTGGATCGGGTGCAAGAATTTCACCGGTGCATTGAATGCTTTCTTTGCCAGGATACCTGTCATGTTCTTCGAGAACATCAAGCATTTGGCCGATATTTTGGACCCCGATTTTATCCTGATTGATTTAAAGGGAAATGCGGATATTGCGAGTTTAATAAAGTGTGTGCAGGATCACGAGCCCGGGCTTACGCAGTAACCGGAGATTACTTGGAAAGCGACCCATTTTGCCCCTATATCCCTGATCCGCGACATCGTTAGTATGGGCCACCAATTTTCGCCATTGATCATAGAGCGAACCCCGTGGATATGGCAGATAGAAGGCAGTCTTTCCATGACGACGCCATTGCGGTTATACCCGTTTCGTTTGACTGGCTGATTGTTGTAAATGCGCTAACAGGACCACTAGTGGCAACGGTGAATTGCCAATTCCCTAGTCTTTACGAGGTATAAAATAGGGAAAGGGATTGATTATGAATAAAGACAATCAGTGTAGCGCTCGTCACCGTAACTGGTCTGAGGAGGAGAGCCGTGGCGACCAAAAGGCCTGAGGGGCAAAGAGATGGATTGGGGGCACCATGACAATTTTGACCTGGGTACAACGTCTTCGGGTGGGGCGCACCTATACACAGCAAACGTCACGGCTGGGGGTGCCTTTGCTGTTCTGGATGACAGGCGTTTGCAGTATGGTGATTGGCTTGTGGCGCGTATGGGTAGTGCGCTCATGGATTTTATTAGGGTTTGTCGGACCCGGTTCGGTGATCGCATGTGTGCATTTATTTACCTTGGGCGGCTTTACGATGCTCATGATGGGCGCTCTATATCAGTTGGTACCGGTACTGACGAATTCGCGACCTGTCCCGGCCAATCGGATTGTCATACAATGGGGCCTTTATACGTTTGGGATAAGTCTCTTTGTCCTGGGGCTGAACAACAATTGGCTGTGGGGACTAGGGATCGGTGCATCAGTAATGATCATCGGCATCATTTTCTTTCTGGTGAACGTATTGAATCAGGTCTTCCGGGATCCCGTGAAAAATATTACTACCTGGTTTTTTGCGACCGCCTTGATGTACTTGGCTATAACGGTGGTTATAGGGGGACTCTTGGCATTGAGTTATGCCACAGGGTATCCCATATTCCCACAATACCAAGAAAATCACATAACATTGGCCTTGGGAGGATGGGTTGGACTATTGCTAATCGGCGTTAGTTACCGTATGTGGGCTATGTTTGGCCGTAAACATCGCGAGCCGCGTTATTGGATGGTGACATGGAGCTTAGCGAATTTAGCCGTGGGCCTCTTGGTGGTGGGGGATCTGGCGTCATGCCGATGGGTAAGTAATGCTGGATGGCTGGCGCAAGTGTTTGCATTCGTGGGGTATTTGGTAGATATTGTGGCTGCTGGCCTGGGTGATCGGCGAACAATGCAGGATCCTGCACTCCAGACCGTGGCGGTTAGTGTGATTTTCTTGGTATTGTGGGAAGTGTTGGGGACTTTGGCAATCTTCCGACACCATAGGCAATTCTGGATTCCTGCGCTATGGGCCTACGGATTAGGATGGGTAGGGATGAGCTTTATGGGCTTTGTTCAAAAGATTGTTCCCTTTATGGTATGGTTGCACCGATACGCCCATACGCACGGGCAAGGGAAAATGCCGAGGTTAGAGCATATTTGGCGTCCCGCCTGGGCTTATGGACCTATGATCAGTGCGGGATTGGGTATTATCGTTTTCTTAGTCGCCTATGGTGTAAAATCCCCGACGGGTTTCGGTTGTGGAATTGTGCTTCAGGCATTGGCTTGGCTGATGCTGCTGGGGATGGGGGTGAGATCCGTTCGCGGTTAGTGTG
>JAMCTO010000125.1:0-1449 GCA_023381095.1 Bacillota bacterium | reverse complement strand
TTAAAAGGAACTCTTGGGCCGCCGGCAATTGCGGGAACGCAATGCCCGCGCATTCCCCTTCCAGGCGAAACCGGGGGGGTTACGCCGATACCGATCATTGAGGACGTCCAGATTGTTTCTTGCCCTCAGCATGTCCGTCTTGCCCTCGCTATGACACGGTTCCATCGTGCCATGGTCCAAGTACCACGGGAGCACGTTGTCCGGGGGCGCGGGTAAGCACATCCAGTACGCGGCTCCCTCAAAGAACGGAATGAGAAAGATCTGACCATCGGCGGTGACGGTGCGTTCAATGACTTGATACACGCACCGTTCCGGCGCGTCGCCGCGCCGGGGAGCTTCCTCAAACATGCCGTGATAGACCGTTTTCCCTCGCGCGTCGTGGATTTGACCCCCTCCTGTTTGGCTCGGTCCAACAGACCGCCGGAGGCTCCGCTTGATGAGAAAGTCCGCCTGCTCCTGTCGGAATCATGGCGATGTTGTCGTTGCCCGAGTCCGGCCCTAGTCTAAGGTAGAGTCAGTTTTCAGGTTCTGGTCAGGCTCTCACCATCTACACGGGGAGGTCCCGAGTCCCCGAGGACATGACCGGACATCGTCGTGCGGCGACGTCTCGGGCCATGATTTTGGTAAGTCTGGAACGGGCCGCGGCTAGCCCGCCGCAAAGGGGGCATAGAGTTGCCCAGTAACGTGCCCCCACCGATTTCCGCGACCGTAACGAATGCGGTATGGGCGCATGGGCGACTAACTTCGCGGCACGTCCTGACGTCCAATTGTCGCCTGGCCAATCACCCGCAGGAGGTTGTAAGTCAGACACGCCAGATAGAGCACGAGTGGGTTGGCGGCAAACTTGCCCGACGGCAATTGCTCTAAATCGTAAGCGAGGGCCAATGGCAATTGGTCGAAGAGTGTCCCGATTATTCCCAGGCTGCCTTGGGCCGAGAGGACTTTATGGCCTTCTTTCCCACCACAATCGGTCGCCATCATTCCTTCACCCTCCGGGTGCAGACTGCAAGTCCGCATTTTCCCTTATTTTATGTCATTTGGGAGAGGTTGGCCAGGCTTTTATCGCGGATTCAGGCTATAGTCAGGTCAATTTAAAATCCAGCCGTTGAACCACAGCATAGAATCCCATCTCGAGAGGCACCCGTCGTCGTTGGAGAGATCCTACGCCGGATGTTTTAAGCAGAATTCCCCACTATTTTAAGAAAGCGGCATTCGTTTGGAATTCCTAGGCAGCAATAACCGCATCGCCAGGTACGATCTCACTTTGCCGTGATACCCGGTAGAGCCACTTCACGGCAACCATGTCATCATGGCCTACAATGCCCTGAATTTCGGCAAAAAATCTCGACGGCAACATTAAGAAGCGCGGACAGCTTCATCGATGCACCCTGAAAGTCACGGAATTCTTCTGTCCGATGAATTAAAATAAAAACCATCATTTGCATAGTG
>JAMCTO010000124.1 GCA_023381095.1 Bacillota bacterium | reverse complement strand
GATGCGGTAAGTGGCAAGGTGCGCCACAACTAGTTCTACGCTTTGGGAACAGAAGATGCCCACGCGATCTCCCCGACCAACTCCTAAGTGATGCATCAGCTGACTTAAGCGATTCGCCAAATCTTTGAGGTCTCCAAACGTGTACGAATGCACCGTCAGGTCATCGTCGACATCGTAGACGGCAATCTGATTTGACGAATGCCGTTCCAAAATCGCGGTGCCGATGTTGCCATGGGGCGGTATTTGCCATCGGAAAGCGTCCCTCTCGGCGTGATAACTCGCTAGCGTCATCGGTTGTTGCTCCCTTCTATGGTAGGTTGCCACATCGCCGGAAACTGCTGTGTATGTTCTCCTAACTCGGGGGGAGGCAATACAGCGCCTCCGTCGCTGAGCCATGGGGAAGTGGGCCATGTCAACTGGCCTAACAAGCGGTGGTAGGCACTGAGTTTCGGAATAGGGCTGTTTCTCCATGCTTCGGCAGCTTGGTCAACCGAGTTCACCAGAGCCACAGGAAGTCCTCGGGATACAAACAAAGCCTGCCAGTAAGCCGCCGGATGGAGGGATAATTTGGCTTCGATGGCTGCTTTCAAAGCAGATCGGTGCAAAACCCGATCTTCATTAGTTCGCCATTCTTCTCGGTCGACCCAGTCGGGCACACCCAGAGTGTCGGCTAAACGCTCGAAAGCCGTATCATCGATAGCTCCCAGGATAATCGGGCGATCCTGAGTGTGAAATGCTTCATAAGGTGCAATGCTCGCGTGCGCGGAGCCGGAGCGGGGGTAGATTGCGCCAGCTTTCAGGTAGAGGAGCCAAGGGTGGGTCATCATCAAATCGGCGGTTTCTTCTAAACTGACTGTGATGGCACCACCCTTGCCAGTTTTTTCGCGACGGTATAGCATTGAGGCAATTTGCGCTACAGCAAAAGCCCCGGTCATCATGTCGATAGCTGCGACGCCCAAGCGCACCGGATCGTTGCCAGATTCGGAACCCGTAATCCCCATTAATCCAGATTCGGCTTCCAGTAGGACTTCTACAGCTGGGCGGTTAGCATTGTGGCCATCTTCGCGATAACCTTTGACAGAACAATAAATAAGCCGAGGGTGTGCCGCAAGCAGAGTGTCAGCGTCTAAACCCCATTGTGCCATCCTACCCGGACGAAAGTTTTCTACCAGAACGTCCGCAGACCCCAGCAATGTCTTCATGCGGTCCCGATCTTTGGGATTGTGCAGATCCCAGCTCACGCTACGCTTGCCTCGGTTAAATGCGGCAAAATACAGGCTAGCCCCATCAAAGGGAGGCCCCCATTGTCTCGTTGGGTCGCCAGTCTGAGGCTTTTCAATTTTGACTACATCAGCTCCGGCATCGGCTAGGAGCATGGTAGCAAAAGGACCAGAGAGCACTTGGGTGAAATCGACAACGCGCAGCCCTTTAAAGAGTGCAGTGAATGCCATGGTATCCTCCTCGGTTGTGCTTAACGACCAAATAAGCGTTATATACGGCAGAACGCTGAAGCGATTCTGAGGTCAGTGGCTCTTTTCTCTTTTGGGCTCTGGGGTTCTACCCCTCTCCTTTAGAGCTGAGGAGGATGTGCCCCGGTATTTCTTACGTATCACCTATAGAAAACGGGTGAAGATCCCCCGGGGATTAGGTTGATGGCTCAGCCGAAGGTGTGGAGTCCGTCTCGGTTTGGGGCTGACCCATGGCGACGACAGCTTCCACAGCCGGATCCAGGCGCTCCGCAGGCGTGATTGACGATACGACCACATAACCCACCAAAGACGCCGCCATGATCACAGCGATACCAAAAAAACCGCCAGGGTTCCAATTAGCAATGGTTACCCAAGTACCCCCCACAATGCCAATAAATCCGGAGGCGAGAACACCCCACCCAGTTCCGCGACGCCAATTCAACCCCACCGCCACAGAGGGCAAGAAAACCGCAGCTAAGAGTCCCCATGCTTCGGTTCCGGCAATCCCAATCAGGCTAGATCGAGCATATGTGACCCAGAGCGCGATACCAAGAAGAAGAAATGTCCACAGACGTCCCCAAAGCAGAGCGCGACGGTCAGTGAACCGTTTACCCAACACCCCTCCCATGAAATCGCGCGTGATGGCGGCGGAAGCAATGTTGGAGAATCCGTTGACAGTAGCCATAGACGCGGCGATGAGCGCGGTAAAAACGATACCGCTAAGCCATGTGGGGATAAAATGGATGAAAAAGAACGGTGCGGCATAATCGGGGTTCGATAGTAAAGGTGCCTGGTGCTGTACGGTCAAAGCTGCGAGCCCGAGTCCGCTAAAAATCATAAAGGCCGCCAGTGAGTAGGTGATCCCATTACCGAGTGCTTGATAACGGGTGTTGGAGGCTTTTTTATGGACGTAGTACTTCGCCAGTAATTGGGGTTGTCCAGCTCCACCAAGGCCAAACTCAAAAGCCCATGCAATTGCGGCTCCAATGCCCAAACCTGCGGTGCCCGCAGGCCACCAGGGCGCGGCATGATAGGCCCACGTACCTTTAGCGTGCGCTAGTACCGAAAGAATATGAACCGGGTTACCGACAACAATGAATACGGTGACGATTACAGTGATCCCAGCCAGCATTTCAAGTGAAAACTGAAATAAGTCCGTCCAGATTCCGGAGCGGATGCCGCCGGCAATCGTGTAGATAGCCACTATAGCAGTTCCTAAGAGTACTCCAGTCCAGTACGAAACCGGTAACAGAGAGGACAACACGACGCCCAATGCCTGGAATTCCACGGAAAGATAACCCAACATCCCGACGATAATGCCGAGAATGCCAACGATGCGCATAGCGTTGGGCATCGAAGGATAACGCAACACCATCGCATCTGGCACCGTGTAGGCTACACGAACCTCACCCAGTGTGCGAAGTTTGCGCGAAGCTAAATAAGCGGCCACGGCAAATCCTAAAATCGCAAATACCTGCAGGAAAAACGCCACTCCTCCGTATGCGTAGGCCAAACCCGATGCGGCCATGGAGGCGGTG
>JAMCTO010000123.1 GCA_023381095.1 Bacillota bacterium | reverse complement strand
GGGCACCACCGAGACCATGCTGGTGCCATCGGGAACAGACACCCGCACCGGCACGGAATAGGTGCCGGCCCGTGTAATATCGGCCAGTTCCACAAAAGCAGCAATCTCTCGAACAGATGCATTTTGCACGCTTTGCGGCGACCCTTTCAACGTCACGGTCACGGTATTCGGATCCAATGCGCCTACCGATAAATTAGCTCGGGTCAATGATGATTGAGACAAGGGGATCGGTCCAAATGATCGATTAGTGGTCTGTGTCGGATTGCTTGAGCTGACAATGAACCAAAGTAAGATAGCAATGACCACCGAGATTATTTTCAGCACCGAATTATTTTCCAAGAATCGATCCATTAGGAATCCACACCCCGATGCCACAATTTCAAGGTCGAATGCGCTTTGGGCCGCAATAGTCGTGTCAGCATCTCTCGCAGCGCCCGATCTTCAAGCCGGCGATAGAGCCGTCCTTCAATTGCGACGGAAATCCATCCCGTCTCCTCCGACACCGCAATGGCGATAGCATCGGACTGTTCCGAAATTCCGATGGCTGCTCGATGGCGACTGCCTAATTCACTGCCAGGTTGTGCGCTATCAGTTAAAGGCAAAAATGCTGCCGCAGCCACCACATGGTCGCCTCGGATGATGCAGGCACCATCGTGCAACGGTGTATTGGGCACAAATAGATTCTCCAATAGCGGGCTCGATACAACAGCGCCGATGGGAGTTCCAGTGGCCGCATATTCGTTGAGACCCGTTAATCTTTCAATAACAAACAAAGCACCGGTGCGACTTCGCGATAAGTGGTCGCATGCCCGCGATATCTCATCCACCGTACGCGCCAGATTAATTTCATCATGGGTGGTTAAGAGCCCTTCAGCAATGAAGCCTCCTTGACCAATCTGCTCCAAAGCCCTTCTCAGTTCCGGCTGAAATACAATGGGAAGCGCCACCACCAACATTTCTTCAATTTTAAGCAATAAAAAATGGGTGGTGTACAGTCTAAGCCACTGCGATACCGGAACCGCCACCAACAGGACAACAATTCCTTTAATCAGTTGTACTGCACGGGTTCCCCGTATGAGTAAAAATAATCGATAAAGTCCATAAGCCACGATGGTGATATCCACAACTGATAACAACCAGGACGTCCAAGACATGGTTTGCAAAAACTGCAGCACGCCATCACCACCTTGTGTTTTAAGCCAGGGATCACCGAACTTCTCCAACCCTTAGGTTACCACATTATCGGGCGTTGGCTATATTTCGGTGCCAGGGATTGTCGACCTTGTATGATAGACTAAACTAAGGAGGTCTGCCATGGAACAGGTTCAAGAATATATTCCGTCCACCCGCACTCCCCCACGACATGAAGCTTTAGGATGGTTTCAGGTAGTCCGGCGGGTGCAGATCTTAGTATGGCTCTTCGTCACCATGTTGGTTCAGATTGGATGGACCGCAACATGGCTTAAGAATCAACCGCCGACACCAGACACGGAAGCCAAGTGGACCTTGTTATACCGTTCCCAGGCCATACGCTTTCGTAGGACGGCCGATAAATTGGGCGGTCTAGTCATCAAAGTTGGCCAATTTTTGTCTAGCCGTGTAGATTTTTTACCTAAGGCCTTTATCGATGAGATTCAGACGCTTCAAGACAGCGTGTTGCCTGCGCCTTGGGACAGGGTGCGACCAGAACTGGAGAAAGAACTCGGGCCCATCTCGCAAAATTTTCTCACCTTTTCTTCCAAGCCATTGGCCTCTGCCTCACTGGGGCAAGTGTATGAAGCCTATTTACATAGTGGTGAACGGGTCGCGGTCAAGATTCAACGGCCTCAAATCGAATCCATCGTAGAAGCCGACTTGCGAGCCTTGAGCATCATTGTGGCCATCACCACGCGCTTTACCCAATTTGGCCGCACCTTCGACTTGGGCACAGTATTGAGAGAGTTTCGCCGTAGCATCTATGAAGAGCTCGACTACACTCATGAATTGTCTAACACCGAGGCCATTCGCGAGGAATTGCAAGATATTTCTTATGTGCATGTTCCCCTCACCTATAAAGCGTTAAGCACTCAGCATGTGCTGACCATGGAATTTTGGGACGGGATCAAAGTTAACCAAAAAGACGTCCTGACATCCCACGGCATTAACCCGAGTCTGGTTGCCGAACGTGCCATTCGCCTCTACCTCTATATGGTTATGGATGTTGGCCTGTATCATGCCGATCCGCATCCCGGCAATATGCTGGTAGACCCCCAAGGTTCCATTGTTCTGCTGGATTACGGCATGGTCGGGTCCATTGATCCTATCACTAAACGACACATCCGCCATCTGTTCGTGGCCATCTCCGAACATAATGCTGCCACCTTGGTGGAGAGCCTTGACGGACTGGGCATGATTCTGCCGGAAGCCAATCGTGCTCAGCTTAAGCGCCAAGTCACATATCTTTTGGATCGCTATTATGCGGAAACCCTGGATCAGTTGCGCGGTCTGGACATCCCCTCACTCCTGAGAGATTTTGAAAATTTGCTGCGCAATCAAGCCATCCAAGTTCCAGGGGAATTTGCCTTTTTAGGACGTGCCATTGCGATATTGGTTGGCCTGGCCACGGAATTGGACCCGCAGATCAACTTGGTCGAGTTATTTGCCCCCTACGCTAAGCGGTTTGTCACCGAAGACCATGGCGGTACTCTGGGCTATGCGCAAAAACGAGTACAACGGTGGGGTCAGACCGTGCTCAGTCTTCCAGAATTAAGCGATCGGGTTTTGCGCCAGGTCGAGGCTGGTGATGTGGAGGCCAAAATCCATTGGGATCAAGGAAGCCATCTCATTCGCCGGCTGGTGCGCTCCATGCATAGCTTGACTCAATCGATTTACGTTATCGGATTTGTATTGGCCGGAACTTTACTTCTCATAAACAAACTTCCCGTATACGCAAAAATCGCTTTCACTTTGGCTATTCTCTCATTTCTCTTGGGTCTGGTGCGACGAAGTCGCTAACCCTGGCAGGATGTCGAATCGGAAGCCACACCTGATGGCCTTTTACGGCCGATAACCCCTTCTGCCAATCCCACTCCGCCCAGTATCAAAACTGCTCCTAGTCCCTCAAACAAATTGAGACGTTCGCCTAATACCAGCCATCCGGTCAATGCGGCCACCAATGGAATCAAAAACAAGTACAGACTGGTTTTTCCGGCGCCGGCCGCCATCACCGCATTTTGCCATAAAGACAAGCCCATCATCGTTACAAAGACAATGGTGTACAGCAGAGGCATCCAAGTCACCGGGCCCATGCGCCAAACCGGTTGCCAGGTCACAAAAGGCAACAGGCCCAAGGTGCCAAAGAGACTCATCCAGCCGGTGAGGGCAATGCCGCGCACAGGAACCTGAAAAACATCTGTCAATACCGTAAACGTCGACCATAGCAATGCTGCAATAAGGGCATAGACATCTCCCCGCACTGAGCCTTGGGGAGATGCTCCCACCAAAAATGCCACCCCCGCCAACGAAACCACTGCCCCTAAAAACATCCGGCCAGTGGCTGGGTGCAATTTGAGAAGCCGTTGGGTTAACAGAGTTAACAGAGGTGACAAATCAAACAAAAAAGCGACGTTGGCAGCTAAGGTATCGTGCAGCGCAGAGGTAAAAAACCATTGATAAAGGGATACTCCGACGATACCCAATACGACTAGCTTCAACCAATCGGTGCGTTTTATCGGCAACGC
>JAMCTO010000122.1 GCA_023381095.1 Bacillota bacterium | reverse complement strand
ACGGGGGATTTTTGACCGCGGCGGAGACCGGACTGGTTCCGAGTTCTGCGGGAAACGCCCAGGAACCTGTAGTTGTCGACCAGGCAAGCGGTCGGGTGATGAGGGCCTCTCAGTCAGCCTCGGCGAGGTTGTGGCCTCAGCAACACAAAACTCAAGCGATGAGCGTCAACGGCATTGTATGCCGGACAGCGATGCAACGCCTTTATAGCGAGGCTTCCGCAAACACGGTGGCCGAGTATGCTCGGTTAGCCGGTGTGTCGAGTGCAGTTATTGCGTCTTTGGCTCAAGAATTTACCAGCCACGGGCGGAAGGCCGCGGCCGATTTTTACCGAGGTGTCTCGCAGCACTCGAATGGCGTATTAGCCGGCAGAGCCATCATGGTGTTGAATTTTCTGTTAGGCAATGTGGATTGGGTAGGCGGGTATATTATGGGAGGAGGAGCCGGAGATTTCCTCGGGAAAACGCCGGGAGCGCCTTATCCTTTGGACAGCTGGCCCAACCAGCCGGCTCATGTGCCTTCCGGTGTCACCATTTCCCGAGAAGGGGCTTTCTATGAAAAATCTCTAGCCTATCACAGAGCGGAAAAAGAGGGGCACAATCCTTTTCCGGCGCCACGTCCCTGGTTTCCTTTTGGCTTTGGGATCTGGCCCGAAATATTCGCGGGGATCTATCAGCAATATCCCTACGGTGCCCAGATCGTTCTACAGCACATGGCTAATCCCGCCTGGAGTCCGCCGGCGATTGGCGGGACGGATGATGCGGATCTGTCCTGGATTACTTTGATTCGTGATACCTCCAAAGTGCCTTTATATATTGTCACCGATATTGTCATGGCGGAAAGTTCGGCCTATGCGGACTATATCGTGCCGGATCTGACCTACTTGGAGGGTTGGGGTTTTCCGCCGGGATATCCCACCTATCCCACCAAGGCGCAGGGTATTCGCCATCCTGTGGTGGCGCCTTTGACGGGGAAGACGCCGTCGGGTTCTCCCGTGTGTATGGAGCAGTTTGTGATTGACGTGGCGGCACGCATCGGACTGCCGGGATTTGGTGATCATGCCTTTGTCGGTGGGGTTGCTTTAACGACGTCGGAGGACTATTATCTCAAAATGGTGGCGAATATCGCCTATGATCCCGGTTTCCTTGCCGTAAAAGAACAGGGCGTTCAGTCGGCGGGAGTGGTTCCGGATGGATCGGAGACAGATCAGGCAAAGATCTTTTCTCTTAAACGCAGTCATCCGGGTGCCTTACGTTCTCAAGAGTGGGCCAAGGCCGCCTATGTGTTGGCTAGAGGAGGTCGCTTTGAGGATTATGTTACAGGTTATGTGCCGAATGCCCAGACCCTAAAGCGGCTACAGTCCTTGACAGTGGGACAAATAGTGGAAACCGGGGTAGAAAATTGGGCTCAGGCTGCCCATCAACTTCGCCCCTCAACGATCAAGCAACTCTTTGCCAAGCAAGTCGCCAAAGTGGACACGTTTCCCAAGGGACTGCCGTGGGTCACTCACCGCTATGGTGCTTTGGGACTCCCCTGTCAGATCTATAACGCCGTGGTGGCCACGACACACAATGCTATTACCGGCGTACGATTCTCCGGCACCCCCGGTTATGTGCCCCCTCAAACCATGGACGGTCAGATTCTCACAGAACTGGACCCCGTGTCTCAGTTCCCCTTCGTGCTGTCCACGCATAAACAGCCCATTCACTCTAAGTCGCGGACTATCGCGGATCCTTGGCTACTGGAGTTGATGCCGGAAGCCTTCATCGACATGAGTCCTGTGGACGCAGCGAAAATGGGACTCAAAGCCGGTGATCAGGTGCGGGTCATCTCGCACACCCATGCATCCGGCATGGTGGGACGTCTACGTCTGTTACCGGGGATTCGCCCCGGTGTCATTACATTTCCGGCGGCATTTGGGCATTGGCAATATGGCTCCGGTTCATGGACTATAGACGGCCATGTCTTTCACGGCGATTCTACGCGCAATGCACCGGTGCGTCTCAATGCCGTGATGCGGCTCGATCCCAGTCTGGCAGCACCGGACGGATGGACAATTGGTTTGGAAGACGGCATCGGAGGCGGAGCGGTCTATTATGAGACACGGGTCAGTGTCGAAAAAGTGTGAGCCTATCAACGGGACGGGAAGGGGATGGCACGCCATGAAAGAAGGCATATGGACTCGAGAAGAGGTGGCTGCGGGCTATGATCTGGTGGCGGCAGGTTTTCTACATGGTCCTGTGTATCTAGATTGTGCCAAACAGGCCGAATGGCACGACAGACTCGATCAAAACGCACCGCTTCTCAAGGAGACGTGGCAAACCCTTATGGGAAGTTTGGAGGGGGATCGGGCGAAAGAGGAAGCCGTTCGTGATTTTCACCAATGTCTCGAAGTTCCGGTTCCGGGTCTTTATGTTCCTCCGTATGCGTCTTGCTACCTTGATAGGCCTGCGGTGCTATGGGGGCCCAGCACGCGGCAAGTATTGACTTGGTATGAGCAAGGGGGTCTTGAATGGCAGGCTTTCCGCCATATTGTCGCTCCGGATCATGCGGGGGCGGAATGGGCGTTTTTAGCGGAATTGAATAGTGATCCATCGCCTGAAGTTTTCTCAATTCAGATCTTGATAACCGATCATATTCAGAAATGGTTTCCCTTATTCTTAAGCCATCTGGAAAAAGCGGTTGAAAGTCCTTACTATCCTGCCTTGGCCCGGTGGGGGTTGGCTTGGATCACTGCCAATCACAGGATACCGGAGACGGACAATAAAATCCTGTCATAAATTGACAGCAAGCCAGACTTTCTCATATCGATCAAACAGGAGTTGGCGATTTCAACCACCATACGATTGAATCAATGGGGTTCTTAGGCCTTGTCAAAGATCGGCGCGGCTTTAACATGCCAAATGGGTTATCCCGGTTTGGCTCCCACAGTGAGAATGGTTTTGACTGGCATATAATATTCGCCACTATGCTGTTCGATCATGAGAGTATTCAACACCTCTGGGGAGGCGTGTCTCAGGGTCTGACGAATTCGAAGCTCGGCTTGCGGTCCCGAATCAGCTATTTCGCACCAGCGCTTGACTGTCACCCCATCGGGAGACTCTCGCCGGTTACAATATTGCGCAATCACTTTCAATCCCGCATGGTGAAAAAATTTTCGCCATTGACAAGTCTGATAACTTCGAACATGAGTCGGATCATGCAGGACCTCCAGTTGGTGATTGAAGGCATCGACCTCTGGGTCTTCTTCACCCTGAAGGTCGATAACCGCTATGTATCCATGGGGCTTGACGATACGCGCCATCTCGTTAATGGCCTTTTGTACATCGCTGAAATGATGTGGGGCTAAACGAGACACAGCCACATCAAACTGATTGCTCTCGAGCGGAATGTTTTCCGCGAATGCCCTGATTAACTCGACTTTGATACCCTTTGCTTTGGCTTGTTTCTGGAATTCCTCAAGCATTGCCGGAGCCGGATCCACCCCGACTAGCCGTGTCACATATTTTTCAAACGACAAACCCATATGTCCCGATCCGCAGGCGATGTCACAGATCTCCTTCAGAGAAGACTCGGCTGCAATAAGAATTTGGTGAAGCAGAGCCATCGTAGGGCTGTATTTGTGAACCTCGCTGGTAGCGAAATGATTGGCAATCGTGTTGAATCGCTCACTGGCATCTGGCATAGTCTTTGCACTCCTCGTTTGTCGAATGTATTTTTGTTTGTGGGAACTATTTCTTGATCGAATGACCGAATATGGTTATTCGAAATATGGTCGTGTTTCTTTGGAAAGACCAGCGCCCATTAACCAATCATTGAAATGCTTGCAATTCAAAAAACCGAGAAATGCTCCGTACTGGTATACGGCCAGAAATCATTCCCACAAAATAAGACGAAAGATTCAGTGAGGGTTTCAAATGAAAACCGTTGCCAGTGACGATACGAGTAATGACCGTTCTCATTTCATACATGATCGGTTAAGTCAGGTGACAGGGATGAGGCCCCAAAATCAGCACCGTAATGCACGTTCTGGCGGCGTGCACTGACACTCAATACATCAGATTACCGCCCTGTCTTCCTCCGACGAGGTCCAACCTGACTTATCTGGGGATGTATGTCTCATTTATGCTGCTAAGAGTTGGCGGTTAATGGAAAGGTTCCTAAACAGTGGTCCTGATCCGATACCTTTCCCCATTCATTATCGGTCAACCGAATAGCGAAATCCTGTTCGAGTAATCTACAAGTTCGGTCGACCATTTTGGTTGGTCGTTTAACGAGTCATATCAATCATATAGTATGCCATAGCTGCGAATAGGTAGGAAGAGAGTACTAGGAATAATGCACCCTTCAGACGGACAAGAAATGCAAACCTTGGCTGCCAAACCTTCTATTGTTCTCGCTGCGGCCTCGGGATGATGAGATTTGCTCGAGGAGTAAGATTGAGAAGTGCCGTCTGGTGTCGAACATCTGCACCCGGGCCAAAACTTAGTCGGAAGTTTGGTGTCTTGGAGCCCTCTTTATTACCGCTCACAATGCTTGTTTTCAAAAAAACCACTGCCTTCCGTTTCTGCTCTTGTAACTGAATTCCTCTGTATGGCGTTATTCAAGAAGACCGGTCCTAGCACCTTATCGATTTAAGGGGAGATTACAGATGAGACAATACGTTTTAAGCGTTGCGGGAGT
>JAMCTO010000121.1 GCA_023381095.1 Bacillota bacterium | reverse complement strand
CTCTCAAAAGGGCGTTAAGGCGTAGTCCGGCTGAACCCCGGGAAATTGCTGGCGGGATAAGCGGTGGCGAGTCAGGAGAGTCACTCCCAGGGTCTCACGACCCGCGACGCAGCCACGGTGGTTCCTCCAGAATCTCCGCCCTTTAGGGCGGGGAGGTTCAAAGTTCCAGAACTAGGACTAACACCGCATCGTGAGTATCAATAACGGGATCTTGTTCCACGCCCACTAATACAGAGCCTTCGTGAACCAGCCCTAACAAGACTCCAGGATAATTTTTACGCACTTCACTTAATTTTTGGCCAGCCCACTCCGCTTGAACGGCGCGTTCTCGCAGCTGGTAACGATCGGTTCCAATCAACCCTAACAATAAGTCCGCAGCATGTGGCGTCTCAAGACTTTTAGCCAAAGTACGGCCCATTAAATCATCAGCGGCAATGGTATGGCGAATACCCAGATCTTGCAGCGCTTCCGCAACCTTCGCCGATTGCACCATGGCCATTTGGGGCAAATTCGGTGCAGCATGTTTGACCAACACCGCCGTCATCAAAATATCACCATCAGAATTTCCGGCTATCAATGCCTGACGCGCCCGTTCTGGATGGGATTTCTTAACCGTTTCGGCCTTAGTCGGATCACCTACCATAAGGTGAATCCTGGCAGGCACCATGACGGGATCAACATCGGCTACTAACACCACCTCTTGTTTTTCGTCCACCAATTCGTTTAACAAGTGGGCCACGGTGTCGTTAAACCCGTATACCACCAGGAAGTCTTTGACATTAAGACGGTGCTCCATCCCCAATACCCTCCTGAGTTGAATTGATGCTAGAACTGCTGCCCATGCCGCAAACACCGCACCCACAAGGGGAATCGTGGTCAACATCACCCCCATCGCCACCAGACGGCCGATAGCATTGTGCGGCGTCACATCTCCATATCCAACGGTGGTCGCAGTGGTAACTGCCCAGTATAGCGCGGTAAAAAAGTGAACCCTTTGGGTCCAAGCAAACAAGATGGCCCCCAGCATCATGGTCGCCAGGGACAAAATAATCAAAAACAGGATCTGGTGCCTGCGAACCCTTTGCCACAACAAGCTAATTAATATAGTCACGCTAGTCTCCATTGGAAGTGGCATTGGTCGACATTGGATACCGACCGATATCCCACTTGTTGGTAAATATGATTCGAAATCGGGTTCGCCAGATCGGTAAACAGAAATACCTGGTGATATCCCCAGTCCAACAATTGTTGTAACACACGCCGCACTAAATCAAAAGCATAACCACGGCCTCGATACGATGGCGGCGTGTATACCGGCGCGATCCGAATGCCGTGAGGCGTTGGTCCGCTGTATCCCACGATGCAACACCGATTCCCAGATTTCTCGAGAACCATAAATCCCGCTGTCCGCCGTTCGCTGGCCAGTCGAGCGGTGACGGTGAGATGAGCAAATTCCCAAGGATTTGACACTTCCCCCATCACCTCTATGGTAAAATCAACCAGCCAAAAGAACAACCAGGGATAATCTTCCGGCTCCGCTTGACGTATACGTTCTGGACCCGAAGAGCCCGGAACAACTTTAGTCAACTGATAGATACGTTCAGAGAGTTCACGCGTGACCCGATCCCCTGTTAGCTGGACCCAGATGTTGGCAAACTCGTCAGCGGGCCGCACAGGACCTAAGACACCCACTAACTCCGGTTGTACGCTGAACAACGTCTCGGACCAAGTACGGAACTGCCTCTTCTGATATTACCATAGACAATATCAAAGGCCCCTTCGTCATCCCTAGCGCCGCACCTTGAATGGTTCCTTGCTGATTGGCAACAGCTCCTAAATAGACCAACTCACCTAGCTTCGGAACCCGTGCCACTGATTCCAAGAGCCCCAACATTAAATTGTGGGTCGCTTCATCGGTCATTAAGAACTTACGGACACTAGAAAACAGAGCCGTTGGATCTTCGGACCGCATGATTCGAAAATGCTCCATCCTCTATTCACCTTCTTCGGGGTGGCATCACCATTATCTCTTGTCATTCTACCTAACCTCAGAAGTGAAGCGCCATACCTATGACATCACCCCTAGAGTGCGATTGGCCAGTGTTTTGAGCCTATATTGTAAAACTGTGAGATTCGTGCATGAGGAAGGAAGAACAATGGAAACAGCATCTCTTTGGAGGCCAGTCGCAGAAGCAGCTCACCAACTGTTAAGTGCGGGATGGGTACAAATTACCCATTTTGAAGAAACCGAACCCCTGATCACTGTTAAAGGGGTATCCTATTTTGTTCCCCCGGAGTTAAATCGCTTGCTGACCGTCACCCAAACTCTGGTTTCTCCCTTAGATCCGTTCCATCGCGCCCACCAACCTACTGTAAATCGAGTAATGCGCCAACAATATCTCGAAGCACAAACGGTTTGCGCTCCTTTAGAAGACTTTCTATGTGATATTTGGTCCCCAGAGTTGTGCCAATCGTTGGCGTCGTATGCAAATCTTCGCCTCGTTTGTGCCGTGCCTCTTTGGTACCAGGGGAAAGTGTCGGGCGCATTGATCGCCTATGGAATTTCTGAACCTAACGGCCCAGCACTACAATTGTTGGCGCAATTGGCTTCTTTAGTTTGGCTTCAGGAACAAGCTCAAGGCAACACCCATAGAGAACCGGAGGACTGCAAAGAGTCGCTTTAGAATGGTTAATCCTTTCTTCCCATCATCGCAACAAATTGGCTGTCATTCTAGGTAGTCAATCCAAACCCGGTTAATCGCCCTGATGTGGAGATTGGATGATGTGCTTGACGAATTGTCGACAGATGAATCATGGATCACCACGTTAACCCAAATTCACGAACAATTGTCGCAAACGGCACACCCGAACATCGCCAACATGCGTCGCGAAATGTACTCCCCCACATTGCGATTAGGATTGTTGGCGGCGCTCTCTGCGTTGTTGGCAGAACATTATACCGGCAGCGCCACCCTGGTAGCCGACGATGTCGTGCATCGCTGGGACTATCCCACAAACAACCGCATTCCATTCTCCGTGCGTCAGGCCGTGTATCAACTCATTGAGGCCCACTTCAAGATGTTAGATTCAGAGGAAAGTACCTCACACACCCATCTCAAGCTATCCACCCTCGGTGATGCCTTGTGGCTAGAGGTTAAAGTGCAAGCCCCTCCCCCCGGCCTGGCTCCATTCCCCCGTAGTCTCGCCGAACAGATCAAACTATTGGCCGGTCAAGTATTTTGGGCCGAAGACGGCATTTCATGGCTATCGTACTGCCTTTACTGAACTCATCGACAAATCTGTTCCGTTGACC
>JAMCTO010000120.1 GCA_023381095.1 Bacillota bacterium | reverse complement strand
GTTGCTGTCTTCGCCGCAATAAATCACCTAGCTTCTTTATCTACGATTGTTTTATGGATAGCATGGCACAAGACGCGTAAAGAGAGTTTACTCTTTTCATCTATCGGCCATCAGATGTTCATCTCAGCATCGATCGGGCACATTCGACTTACGGCCCTAAATTGAACCAGTCGAAAAAATCCCCGGAGGAAAAAAAGGAATTTGGCGAACCCGCACGAAGTTAATTCTTACTAATGGTGTCGAATCATGTAGGGGGACCTCCATGGAACTAACCGAGCATAATCTAGACATTGTACATTTATGGCCCCAATGGCGCCGCGGCGGTGGAATACAGGCGGTGTTTCAGCCCATTGTCTCACTGCAAAGTGGCACCGTCACCGCATATGAGGCCTTAAGCCGTCCCTATGATGCTTCGGGAGGACCCGTTCCTATTTTGGCCCTGATTGCTTCTGCCGAACAACATCATCAGTTAGTGGTGCTCGATCGATGATGAGATGAACATCTGATGGCCGATAGATGAAAAGAGTAAACTCTCTTTACGCGTCTTGTGCCATGCTATCCATAAAACAATCGTAGATAAAGAAGCTAGGTGATTTATTGCGGCGAAGACAGCAACAGAAGGAGTGATTCCGAAATATTTATAACATCTTATTGCAGATCTCTGCAGAGGTGGGCAAACTATGAACAATTGAGCTGCCTGCTCCCAAGATATTTCGCTAAGTCGATGTAGTCGGGACATATTAGTCGGCAGATTTGTGGACATCCTCCCGTTAATGAGCTTAACGTCGGTAACAGCGGGTGTCCCGTTGCGGCTCGATTGCTGTGATCAGATTTGCCTTTTTGCCGCGTTATGCGTAGAATAGACGGTAAGATTCCCCATATTGGTTCTATGAAGACGGATTACGCAGGAAGACTCGGGCACAGAGATCCAGTGGTGGGTGAAAACTGGACCCAGCATTCCGCTTCTCGCCGTCAGAGAACCGTCGGGTGCAGCCCGTTATTGCTGCAACGAGGTGAGCGGCTTGGCCCGCTAATCGGGGTGGTACCGCGGGTGGATAACTCGTCCCTAGACGTAGGGACGTTTTTTATTGTGGAGGCGACAGCGCATGCAAACCAAAGATGTCAGGCAGAGTGCAATACCAACGGATCGCTATGATGTGCGGGCCGTAGAACAACGGTGGCAGGAGGCGTGGGCTGCCCAGGGCATCTATCATGCAGAAATGAATGATCAGCCAAAATATTATTGTTTAGAGCAGTTTCCGTATCCCTCGGGGCATCTCCACATGGGTCATGTTCGAGTCTTCACATTGGGAGATGTGGTGGCCCGTTTTCGCCGGATGCGAGGGTTTTCGGTGTTGCATCCAATGGGTTGGGATGCGTTTGGCATGCCTGCTGAAAATGCGGCGATTAAGAGTGGCATTCCACCCAGGGTGTCGACCATGTCTAATATTGCCTATATGAAGCGACAGATGCAAGAAATGGGGCTGTCCTTTGACTGGCGGCGTGAGGTGACGACCTCAGAGCCCGACTACTATCGTTTTACCCAAGAATTGTTCCTCTTGTTTTATGAGCGGGGATTGGCCTATCGTAGAGCAGGAGCGGTCAACTGGTGTCCTTCCTGTGAAACCGTGCTGGCCAATGAGCAAGTAGAGGAAGGCCTTTGCTGGCGGTGTGACTCAGTGGTCACTAAACGTGATTTGACGCAATGGTATTTCCGCATTACAGAGTATGCGGATCGGCTTTTAGATGACTTGGCCGATTTAAACTGGCCCTCGGAAATCAAAAGTCAGCAAACCCATTGGATAGGGCGCAGTGAAGGTGCCGAATTGGTGTTTCCTGTTTCGGGATTGAATGAGGCGATTCGTGTTTTCACCACACGTGCGGATACTATTTTTGGTGCAACTTATTTGGTGTTAGCGCCGGAACATCCTTTGGTCGAGCAACTCATTGAGGATAAGCCGGAAAGAGATGCTGTGCGTCAATTTGTGGCGGAGGAACGGGTACGGAGTGACATTGAACGCACTTCGGAAAGTTCGGAAAAACGGGGAATGTTTACGGGTGCTTACGCAACACACCCGCTAACGGGCAAGCTGGTACCCATTTGGGTGGCCAACTATGTTTTGGTAGATTACGGGACTGGTGCCGTCATGGGTGTGCCAGCCCACGATCAGCGGGACTATGTGTATGCTAAGAAGTACGGGTTGCCTGTGGTGCAGGTAATACAGCCCAGTTCAGGACTCTGGACTGAAGATAGTGCTTATACGGGACCGGGAACCTTAATCAATTCCGATGCGTTTGATAATCTGGACAACCAAACGGCGAAAAGTGCCATTGCCCAAGAATTGGCCGGCAAGGGGCTCGGTCAAGTCCGGGTTACCTATCGGATGCGTGATTGGCTCATCTCGCGGCAACGATACTGGGGTGCGCCGATTCCTATGCTCTATTGCGATAGTTGTGGAGTGGTGCCAGTGCCCCGAGATCAGTTGCCGGTGCGCTTGCCGGAAAATGTCCGGTTTACCGGTGCCGGGGGCTCTCCTTTGGCCGGCGCGCAACAGTGGGTGAATGTGCGGTGCCCAGAGTGCAACGGACCAGCACGGCGAGAAACTGATACCATGGATACCTTTGTCGACTCCAGTTGGTATTATTTCCGGTATACGTCTCCCCAAGACGACAGCGGTCCGTTTGATTCAACTAAAGCCAACTATTGGATGCCTGTAGACGAGTATGTGGGGGGGAAAGAGCATGCTGTACTTCACATGCTCTATTCGCGGTTTTTTACCAAGGTATTGTATGATGCCGGATTGATTCAGTATGCTGAGCCGTTTCAACATCTTTTGGTTCAAGGCATGGTCGTCTATGGCGGCGCTAAAATGTCCAAAAGCAAAGGAAATACCATCAGTCCCGAATCGATTATGGAGAAGTGGGGGAGCGATGCGACACGTCTCTTTATGTTGTTTGCCGCCCCGCCGGATAAGGATTTTGAATGGTCAGAGCAAGGCGTTGAAGGATCTTATCGATTTTTGCAACGGGTGTATCGGCTGGCAACCCGTGCTGAGTTAGGACGTTCCGATTCAGATCGCGGTGCTCTGGAGAGAATCCAACGGGCTCGGGCTCGGGCAGTGGCCAAGGTGACCGAGGATTTGGGCGAGCGCAGGGCTTTTAACACGGCCGTCAGTGCATTAATGGAGTTTACCAATACCCTATATGCTGAAGCGGATCAAGTCGCCGACAGGGAACTGCGCGAGGCCATCAAGACTTTGGTATTGTTGCTGGCGCCGTTTGCCCCGCATCTAGCCGATGAATTGTGGCATTATTGGGGACATGAATCCAGTGTTCATTTGGAACCTTGGCCCGCCTATGAAGAGAAGTGGCT
>JAMCTO010000119.1:1792-4085 GCA_023381095.1 Bacillota bacterium | reverse complement strand
ACCCTTTGTACAAAATCCCATAGTGGACACTGGTGGCCGTCCATCTGACGACCATCGGATGGGCTAGTATGCTAATGTTAGGTGCCTTGCAGCAATTCGTTCCCGTTTTAACCACAAAGGATCTCGCCAGTCAAACGGCATCAGGCATAACTTGGGCGACCATGACGGCGGGATTGTTACTTTTGTTGTTAGGATTTCTGGCTTTACCAGGGGGCGCATTTGCGGGAGGACTGTGGCTCCTGCCTGTTGGGGGCGCCCTGATTGTCAGCGGGGTATTGGTAGCCATATGGAACCTCGGGACGACTTTGCATCGGGCGTGGCCGTGGGAGTTGCCCGTGTGGTTTATAGCGACTGGACTCGGCTTTCTTCTCCTTACGGTGTCATTGGGACTGACATTTGCGATAAGTCTGAGCGATCCTTATTGGCTTAGCCCCAACTTAACTGTGGTGCTCTTTGGTCGGGGTCTAGTTGCTCATGTGGTGGGTGGTATTGCCGGATGGCTAACCCTAACGGCGATGGGAGTAGCTTATAAGCTACTATCTATGTTTACCTTGGCGCCGGAGCATCGTGGCTGGTGGGGACGTATTGCTTATTTGCTGACAGCCTCAGGATTGTTGGACATTTGGATAAATCAGTGGATGGGAACAGCGGTAACTAGCGCCGTTGGCTGGATCTTGGCCGCAGGGGGAATTATTGCCTATTTAATGGATATGATCAGGCTGTATCATGCCCGTAAACGGCGATCCATGGAATTAAATGCTCGCATGGCAAGGGGAGCCTTGGTATCGTTAGCCTTGTTGGTAGCCTTTGGGACATGGGCGCGAGTGACTCACCAATGGGGTCGATGGGCGTTACCCCTCATCTTCTTTGGGCTATACGGATGGATCGGAGGCTTAGGGCTAACGCAACTATATAAAATTATTCCGTTTTTGGCTTGGTTGGAGTCATTTGGCAAAAAGATGGGTAAGCAACGCACACCACGAGTACAAGACCTAGTCAATGAACCGCGTGACGGACCCGCCTACGCATTGTATTTTATTGCCGTGTTCGTTGCCGCCGTCGCCTTAGTGTTTCATTGGACATGGTTGTTTCGGGGGTCCATGGGACTCGCGTTAGTGGCGACTGCAGACATAAGTCGGGCGTTGTGGCGCGTGCGCCATCCACGGCGTTCGAAGAGAGAAGAAGCCTCAATGGCGTCGCCCCGCCTAGATTTACGAAAGGAGCCTTAAAGATGGACACGTTGACCGACTCTGAGGTATTGGAAGCACTAAAGGATGTCATCGATCCCGAACTTGGATACAACATCGTTGATTTGGGCCTTATTTATGGGGTAACGATCGCTAACGGCCAAGTGGATATTGTGATGACCATGACCACACCCGGTTGCCCGGCAACTAATTACATTGAATCAGGCACGTACGAGAGATTGCTAAGAATTCAAGGAGTCAAGGACGCGCATGTCGATGTGGTTTGGACACCGCCATGGGATCCCTCTATGATGTCCCCTGATGCCAAAGCGTACTTTGGGTTTGCGTAAATACTGTTCCGTCAAAACTTCAAAACGCTTAAGAGAAATTGCCTACGGTGAATGATTACACTGATTCGAAGTGTGATAAAACAGAGGAGGTTAGGTACATGCCGTTGGAACCCAAAGATATTATGCAAGCGTTGGCGGGATTCACAACCACGGCAGGGGTAGCGCCATTAAAGACCGGCCATATTCAGAATATCGCGGTGGAACCGCACGGCGCACAATATGTCGTGAGCATTCACGTGGATGACCAATGGGAATCGCAAAATACCACGGACCAGGATAGGGACGAATTGGCGGAATTTGTACGGTGCCAGTTTCCTGATGTTGATGCGGTCCGAGTGATTCCGCGGACGCAGGAGCGGATGCAAGAAGCTCGGCGATTTGCCCACCGTGACCAAGGAGCGCCCAAGGTGCCAACCGATACCCGGATGATTGCTGTCATCAGTGGGAAAGGGGGTGTCGGCAAATCGACGGTGAGTGTGAATTTGGCGGTGGCGTTAAGTCGCTTGGGATTGCGATCAGCTATTTTGGATTGTGATATTTATGGCTTTAGCGTTCCCGGTCTGCTTGGCGTGACCGAGTCGGCCCACACACAAGATGGCAGGTTTATTCCTCCATTGGCTTACGGGATTCAGGTCATGTCCATGCGTTTTTTATTCCGCACAAACGTCCAGTTGTTGTTGGCGGTCCAGCTCTTGAAATGTTATGCCCCATCCACGACAGCATACACCAGATTCGTCGCCATATTGGCAGCGCAGT
>JAMCTO010000119.1:0-1782 GCA_023381095.1 Bacillota bacterium | reverse complement strand
AGATGGCAGGTTTATTCCTCCATTGGCTTACGGGATTCAGGTCATGTCCATGCGTTTTTTTGTGGGTCATAATGCACCAGTGATGTGGAGGGGTCCGTTGTTAAACAAAGCCTTGCGTCAAATGATGGGTGATACTCTGTGGAATCAACCTCAGTACATGGTATTAGATTTACCGCCCGGCACGGGAGATATGGCTTTGGATGTTCATCAATTCTTTCCGCAGGCGGTCGCTCTTTTAGTCACCACGCCCGACGTTCAGGCCAGTCTTGTTGCCGAAAGAGCAGGACAAATGGCGATTAATTTGGAAAGACGGTTAATCGGGGTGGTAGAAAACATGGCACATATGGTGTGCGCTGAGTGCCAAAGGCACTCGTATCCATTAGGCCAGGGGGGAGCGGATCGAGTTGCCGCAAGTCTTAAGGTTCCAGTACTGGCCCGCATTCCCTGGGTGATGGATGGTGTGCGGGGCTTCACCGGTGTCGCCCCTGCGGGAAGTGCTGCAGAAACTGCCTACCGCCAGTTGGCTCGGGATCTGGTCACACTCGACATCACGCCTAGTGAAACAACATCATCGACGCCATTTATGATGAGGTAGAGGACCAATTTAGGTCCCGTGTCATAACAGCATTGTAACAAGGAAGAAAGCGATGACAATTCGGAAAATGGCACTGCCATTGACGGTGTTAGTCAGTTCTGTTGCCATTCTCGCGGGATGTGGCAACAGTACCCAGCCCAGCGCGGCAAAGACGACGACAGGAGGCACGGCGGTGGTGGCCTTGGCGCCCCAAACCTCGCCTAACTGGTTTTTCCCGGATTTGTCCGCGGCAGCATTCAGCGATGTCAACACGCAGGTCGACAGCATGATGTATCGGCCGCTCATCATGCTCAATCAGGAGGACCAAGTCGACTATTCCCGATCGCTGGTGTCCAGCATTACGTACAACAGCACCGACATGCGGTATGTGCTGACGATCAGTCCCAAATACTAATGGTTTAAAGGGAATCCGATAATCTCCCATGATATGATCTTTGCCTAGAGTGTGATGCAGCGGCCGGCGGGCAACAATGCGCCGTGGATGTATGACGATGTCGGTATTGGCGGGGCGCCTTCGCTGTGGAAGAGTGTCACGGCGGACGGGACTCAAAAGATCGTGGTCACGTTGCCCACCGCGTCTAACCCGAACTGGTTTATTCATAACGGGCACGGACAGATCTAGCCGATGCCCGCCTCGGTGTAGGTCAAATACCCCAACAATATGACTCAGGAATTGAAGTTCGTCAACTGCGCTGCCAATATGGCGACGAATCTGGTGTATGCTGTCGTGGATGGGGCATAACATTTCAAGAGCTGGACCGCCAACAACAACTGGACGTTTGTGCGGAATAAAAAATTTTGCGGGCCCCAACCCTCCTTGAGTAAAGTGGTCTTCCAGTATGAAACCAACAATTTCACGGAGTTCCTGGCCTTGAAAGCGAACACGGTGAATGAAGGCTGCCTCCCGGCGTCGAGTTGGGATTCTCGGACCGAGTTGACCGACGATACTATGAGTGCTCCATACATGTCGGATTTAAACCATTTGGTCGTCAACTTAAATCCCAAGCGCCGAATAGGTCGGACCCGGTGCTTTCCAACCTTACGTGCGCAAAGCCATCCAAACGGGCGTGGATCAGCCTGGGTTCATCCAAACGTTATTCCGTGGATTCGGTGTGGAAGAAGGCGGCCCGGTGGCGTCCAAACCGGCTAGTCCATATTCCGATCCCGTCACTGCGACACCGCTCAAA
>JAMCTO010000118.1 GCA_023381095.1 Bacillota bacterium | reverse complement strand
TCCCTGGTTATTAGATGTTTTGACCGTGACATTGGTGGTGACTATCACCTATCAAACTATTGGGTTGATCGGGAGAACGCGTTTAAGTCCATGGATCATTGGACGCGCCGCCTACCTTGTCCGGCAAGAGGTGGGGCTAGGAAAGATTGCGTCTCTGGAAAGCGTACAATAAGTGGTTCTACGGTTGTTCTCGGAGAAATTTTGACAACTGTTGCCACACCAGACGAGGTTTTTCGATTTGCGGATAGTGACCGCTACCGGGGATGAGAACGCGTTGGTAATGAGGAATGGTGGAGAGGGGGTCCGTGTTTTCGTGCAGCATCGGATCTTCGGTTCCCCGGATCACTAATACTGGCGCTTTGATGCGCGAAAGTCCTGCCGTGATGTCAGTGTCTAGAATCGTGTGCAGGGTCGCTTCGATGGCATGGGGCACTGCGTGGGCCACGGCGTCTTCTTGTGCCAGACGGATAGTCAAACTTGGCGCCTGGGCAAATGCCTGACGCCAGATGCGCAAGAGGAGACGGCTTAAACGCCTAGGGTCGGTGCGCTGCACGAGTGATAACAAGTGGGAAAATTGTTGCCGGGTTTTAGGATCGACCATCCTTGAGGCTGCCCCGGGAATGGTGGCAAATACCACTACACGGTTTACCAGATGAGGCAAGCGCGACGAAAAATATAAGGCGCCGGTCCCGCCAAAGGAGTGCCCGATCAAGGTGACTTTTTTAACCTGCAAATGGCGAAGCAATCGAACACTATCTCGCATGTAGTCATCAATATGGTACCCCTTAAGGGGAGTTCCCGAGCGGGCAAATCCTCGGACATCAGGCATCAGCAATCGGTAACGCGACAGGTCAAAGTAAGGCAAGATGGTGTTCCAACTTTCCGATGACATGGCCCAACCATGGAGGAATAACAGCACCTGAGGGCCATGCCCTAAGTCTCGCAAATAAATCGGCACATTCTTCAGTTGGACTATCATAGCGACCACCTCTGAATCGTGAAGGGGGTCCGCACGTGCGTCCGGAGAAGGCCATTGGCCCCGCATTCTTGTAACGGACAATCATCCTCTTGATCACCAATAGCGCCATTTTGCATCGTAAGCCCATCAGCGCCTGCAAGGGACGGCAAGTCTCGGAATGGGGGGGCCGCTTGCTGGAGGCAGAATGTGGCCGCGGCGATCGTAGAGACCCATTTGTACACATGGCGGTATCCGCCGGTGATCTGCTGGAACAAGGTCACCTGGGCCGAGGTCAGATACAACTGAACTTTTGAGGTCAGGGCTAATTCCATGGTACAACCTCCTGTCATTCCCTAAGAACAAGTATAACGTAATGGTGAAGATGTAACCCCGATACAAGGTTTTTCTTGTAGCGGATATTCCGGGTCGACTGCCGAAGATATGCGATGCAATGCAATTTGATGAGCCAAGATGGCAGCAAGGTACAGTCTGATTAATCTTAGTGAAGAGTAAATGCGGTGTGATCGCGCCAAACCATTTCGGGTGACGAAAGGTAGGCTCTCTTGGGTAGTACATTGTTCCGCAACGTGATCTTCATAGACGGCAGAGGTCCCACCGACGTTGATGGGCAAGGTGGGTGCCCAGAGTTATCGATTGTCAGGTGCTATTTTATTCCGAATGGGATTAGAGTCGTCTCTTTAATGACACCGTCATCGCGGCGGATCATTTAGGCGGTAAAAAATGCTGCGTGCACCCTTATGCGGGGATCAACTTAGCGCACGATGCTGGCGGTGCCGTTATCGGCTTCAAGCGAGCACAACTTGCCGGATTGACCACGGATGAAGATCGTAGTTAAAATTTTGTCTATCGCCGATGGACACGGGAATGAGTTTTATCCTGCTCTGGGTTTGGTCACGCCACTCATGGCGATGAGTGCGGTATGCGAGGGCCCCGACGACGCGCGAAAAACCAATGCGCCAAGTTTTACGGGCGGGTGCCGTGATAAAGGCGGCAACCACCGACGATTCATGGCACAGTCGGTTTTCCCCCGGGGTTATGCTTGGCCCCTTTGTGCTGCCACCAAGCGTTTTACCGTATCCAACGTGGGTTCCCCCGACACCCCGGCACGGTGCCAGAAGTACGGCTTCCGATAGATTTTCGCCAAATGATCGAAAAATCGGTTGCGCATGCGGCGCGTCGGGTCCAATGTACTATCGCAACGCATTCACCCGTTTTGCTCGCGTATCTTGAGTGCACGATCTTTGACTTTGATCATTATCCATTCAAGGCGATGGCTTACGAAGATACGTTAGCCTATCGAATTACTCGCCCGTTCTTGGACTATCGGCCGCGCATGTTGGCGGGGATCTTACGCGATGATGACTAGGAATAGCCGCTATGCGAGTTGCTCGCTTTGGTTTGTGATAGATGCCTTTTGGATCATTTCGCTATAACGACCGTGTAATCCCATCAAATGGTCGTGGTTGCCACGCTCCACGATTTGGCCATCATGCATCACGTAGATGCAGTCAGCGTAGCGAATTGTGGACAATCGGTGGGCAATCACAATGGTGGTACGGTTGGCGGCAATCTTTACTAGCCCCGCCTGTACCGCCATTTCTGTTACCGCATCAATGTTGGCGGTGGCCTCATCTAAGACTAAGATCTTCGGATTTAACACTACGGTACGGGCGAAAGCCAGGAGTTGGCGCTGACCGGCCGATAAATTAGATCCCCTTGGGGTTAGCCAAGTGTTGTAGCCGTTAGGCAAATTGCGGATGAAGGTATCTGCTCCCGTAGCGACCGCGGCGCCTTCAATTTGCTCCATCGTAACATCGTTGCGAAACAAACGGATATTGTCGGCAATGGTACCAGAATACAAGTGGACTTCTTGTTGTACCACCGCGATTAATCGGTGGAGGTCGGATTGCCTCATTTCTCTAATGTCAACACCGTCCACCTGGATCCTTCCTTCGACGACATCATAAAATCGCCCTAGCAAGCTAATCAGTGTACTTTTACCAGCCCCGGTTTCCCCCGCGATGCCGATAAATTGCCCTGGCTTAACGGAAAAACTAATATTCTGCAGCACGGGTTGAGCCGGATCATAGTGAAATATTACATGTTCGAAAGCTATCGCGCCAGGGCCGATAGGATCGGGATCGATGGGATATTGAGGGTCTGAGAGCGCCGGTGGCGTGGCCAGCACATTGTTGACGCGCTCAGCAGAAATCATGGACGATTGCAAGGTGTTCCAGTTTTGGGTCAGAGAATTTATTGGAGAGAAAAATTGTTGGATATAGGAGATGAAGGCATAAAGCACACCAAGTTGAATAGCGTGGTGCATTACTGCAAGGCCACCAAGCCATGCCACAAAGGCTACCGCCAGGTTCCCCAAGAGATCGAAACTTCTGTTAAACAAGATATCCCACTTGTATTCGGTTATGCTGGCATCTTGATACGGATAATTTAAGTTATTAAAGGCATGGAGTTGTTTTTGTTCTTGATGAAACACTTGCACAACCCGCATTCCGGTAAGGTTTTCGGCAACAAAACCAATCAGTCGGGACAGCCGGGAACGTGTCGTATTGTAACTTTGCCTTAAGTGTGGACGAAAAACTACTGAAATGACAACAATGATGGCTGAATATGGCACCCCCAAAGACCTACTTTCCCGTCTCGGTGGTTTGTATTCTCATCTATATCACATTCAAACCCAAGGAGGTGCTCATCTTGGCTAAGACCTCCGGCAACCCACTTCGAGAGCTGATGATTTACGCGAAACCATA
>JAMCTO010000117.1 GCA_023381095.1 Bacillota bacterium | reverse complement strand
CTAATCATACCAGTATAAACTGCAACCTGTACCAGGATAAAGTTTATGGCATGCTGTATACAGAGATATCGAATGGAGGAATGCGTAGTGGAAAGAGTAGTTATCACTGGCATGGGCGTGATAACCCCACTCGGAAACGAGGTAAATACATTCTGGAATTCTCTTATTTCCGGAAAATCGGGAATATCCAAGATTGACACATTTGATGTTACACACCATAAATCAAAAATCGCAGGAATCGTTCGAGCCTTTTATCCCGACACCTTATTTGGTCGCGAGGTTCGTCGAATGGATCGGTTTTGTCAATTTGCGTTAGCTGCGGCAGAGCAAGCCATCGACAACGCAAACATCAACATGGATAACGAAAGTCCTGAACGAGTTGGGGTTTACATTGGGAGCGGCATTGGTGGTATTCAAACGTTATTAGACAATCATGAAACCTTGCTCAATCGTGGACCCAAGCGAGTGAGTCCAACGTTGGTTCCCATGATGATTACAAATATGGCAGCAGCCCAAGTAAGTATCCATTTTGGGACGAAGGGACCATGCATGGCACCTGTGACGGCGTGTGCTACAGGTAACAATGCGATCGGTGAGGCGTACCGGCTACTGCAGCATAACAAGACCGATATTGTCATCGCAGGCGGGACAGAGGCTGCAATTAACGAACTCACGCTTTCGGGATTGGGGAATGCGACCGCTCTTTCGACTCGTAATGATGAACCACAGCGTGCGAGCCGCCCATTTGACGCTGGACGGGACGGGTTTGTAGCTTCCGAAGGTGCGGGAATAGTTGTGTTGGAAACGCTGGAACACGCGAAACAACGTGATGCCTATGTTTACGCTGAGGTCATAGGATACGGTACATCCGCCGACGCGTACCACATTGTTGCACCAGATCCGGATGGTTCAGGTGCAGTTCAGGCTATGAAGGAGGCGATTGAAGATGCTGGGATTGCGTTGGAAGAGGTTGATTACATAAACGCCCACGCGACGAGTACTATCGGGGACGTGTCTGAAACATGCGCCATTAAGCGGCTGTTTGGAGCATATGCCTACAAACTTGCGATAAGCGCCAACAAATCAATGATGGGGCACACGCTAGGCGCTGCCGGAGGAGTCGAAGCTGTGGCCCTCGCCAAAACCCTTCAGGAAGGCATAATTCCACCAACGATCAATTTAGAGAACCCTGATCCAGAATGTGATCTTGATTATGTACCGCATAACGCCAGAAGTGCACAGCTTAAAATAGGTATATCAAACGCTTTCGGCTTTGGGGGACACAATGCTGTTTTAGTATTAAAAAAGTACGAAGACTAAGGATGTCCTTCTTCAGGGGCGGTAGCAACATAGCAAAGTGGCACCAAGCTGTATAAATATAATCCAGCTCTGAATTCCACGGGATAACGTGACGAGGGCGTACTCTCCTGCACGGGCTGGCTACGCCCTCTCGACCGCTTATTGCGGTGCCATGTGACCCGCCTTTGTTAGCCTGAGAAGCCCAAGTGTTTGACAAGAGGCTCGACCGACTGCCACTTGATCATCTCGACACCAGTGCCCGGCCAATTCACGACTTATTGCCGTGTTCGTTCTAGTGGCTACAGAAACCCACGTCCACCTTCGGCTTAAATACACATTATCGGTGTGTAGTGCGACGAATTGATGATAGGGCTTGGGATTCGTGCGCTTTACACACTTGTTAGGCATCAGAATTGCCATTCTGGTCGGGGTGATTCGCTCACAGTCTGGAAGCGCTGGGATCCCGAAACAGTTTGGCTTATCGAGAAACGACCGTAGCATAAAGCCGGTGCTTTCTGGAGATATTTTCATGGTGAAGATTTTTGGTTGACATTGCCTCAGACTCCTACCGTAGACTGGGGACCCTTCACGCGGGAGGACTCAATGAGATTGAACCACAACCAACTGCAAGTCCGGGCTCGCGAATTTGCATTACTGAGTGAAGTGACGCATCGCCGTCCACAGGCGCGAACATTCTGGCCCGCATTTAACCGTGACGTGTCGAGCCTCCATACGTTTGCCATGCATCTGTCTCACTTGCGCGTCCTGTGCTCTCAGCCAGCGGAGGATTGGCTGCTCGACCACATCGCCTTTATTCAGACTCAGGCACAAGTGGTCCAGCGTCAGTTCCCGCGTCGTGTATTTCACCGATTGCCGCGTCTTTCCGGAACGGGTATGCCTCGTGTGTATGCTATCTGCCAAGACTATTTGAGCCATGCCGATGGGCATTATGATCCTCGCGACTTTGAACAGTATGTTGAAGCCTACCAAGAAGTATCGGTGCTGACCACCTTAGAATGCTGGGTATTACCGGAGGCGATGCGGGTGGCCATCATTCGCCAATTGGCCCAGACTATGGGTGAGGTCCGCCACCGGCACGAGGTCTGTGCTCAGGTCAGCAACGTGCTGGCTCCATTGAAGTCCGCTGCCCACTCCGATCAACAAATTCAATCCGCATTGAACCAAATGGTCGGCCGCCGCCGTTTGACTGCTGTCGAAGTCGTGCATTGGGTCCGCCATCTTAACGAATGGGAACCAGAGATGGACAAGGTTCGGGACTGGCTCCGGGCCTATGTAGATAATAGCCAAGTCGACCTGGAGCAAATGACGTCTTTTGAACACCAATTCGACGCACATCTTCAAGTCATCTGTGGAGATCTCGTCACGAGTCTTCACCGCCTAGAACGTCAACCATGGCGCACCACGTTTATGAACATTTCTCACGTGGACAAAATCCTATCATCAGACCCCCGTGGGGAGTACCGCCTATTGGATTGTGCCAGTCAAGACCTATTACGCAACAGGGT
>JAMCTO010000116.1:2250-3132 GCA_023381095.1 Bacillota bacterium | reverse complement strand
CACCTGCCCCGGGTGCAGTGCGACAAAATTGGTGCCTAAACGTCCTACTTCGTCCAAGTTGGTGGCTTCGATAAGGGTAAAGCCCAAATCGAGCAACTGCCGCCGCAGATCCCAACTGATGAGCCATGGAGAAATCACGGCTTTGTGATCGTCGACCAAACTAATAAAGCCATCGATGTGGATTTGACCATAGGGGACGGATACACGAAGGATCTGGCTGACACCTAAGTTGCGCAGTTCCTCTTCGACTTGGGCTGCGCCCACAGCATTTGTCCGGCTGCTGGTGCCTAAAAGACAAGTGTGACGGTCGATCCACATTACATTGGACCCCTCAAATACACCAGTGCCATTGACAGTTTTGATGATCGGGACTCCCAAGTTCGCCAGTGTTTGCATGACCGCCCGTTCTTCCCCTCGGCGCTGGCGGGTAGCAGGGCGGGCCACTATGGCACCTTCCGGGGTCATGGTGACCAAATCACGTACGTACACGGCATTGGGGCGATCGTGCCGTTGGTTTTCTACTAGATGCACCGTAACCCCATGTTCCTCGTATATGGCCAAAAGATGGTCGCATTGGTCGCGAAATCGTGCATGATTAATGGGAGCATCAAAAAGATAGTTGTGATAGCTAGTGGGGGATATCAAATCTAGTTCTGGCCCGGGCCGATGCATCAAAACAGTGCGCAGCGTGCCGACTTCCGAATCGCAATACCAGTCGCCCCATAATTGGGGCATGTCCACACTAAACGGGGTCTCGTCAGGCAACCAGCGATCACCTTGTATATGCATGCCTCTCACATCCTTGTCGACTTCTGAAATGAACTATTGCAACTCACCTTGGGCTCGCAATGAATTTCGAATGAGTTCAGATCGGAAGAGCGT
>JAMCTO010000116.1:0-2240 GCA_023381095.1 Bacillota bacterium | reverse complement strand
AGTTCTTCGGTGGAAGTAAAATGAAATCTCTTGAATGCTGCCCAGCCAATTAAGGCGCCAGCGATCAAAATTCCGGCTGAAATGGCAATGTAGCTCTTCGGCTGCAAAATTATCACCACGACACTGGCGGCAATGACAAACAAAGGCACTAAGGGAAATGCCCAAAACGCACCCCCATGCAAATCGAATTGACGTGACGTTTTCACCTTAAACCAGATAGCCGCTATGGCTACAATAATATATGTGACCATAATCGTCACCCCGGTAAAAGATAGGATAGTGCTGAGGTTTGCGATAAGGACGACCAAAACCGTGGGGACAAACCAGATTAAGGTCGCCACCCAGGGAACCCCGCGTTGGGTTACCCGTCCTAAAATTTGTTTGAGCCAAATTCCGAAATTGCCATCATTGGCAGCGTTCATCAACATTCGACTGGCTTCCTGATAACTTACTAGCCCCCCGTTAAAAGATGAGATGGCGAGATAAATTAAAAACAACGGAGCTATTCCGTGCACCGCGTGGATCATGGCGGATTCTCCAGGTATCGCGGCATTCATCACGAGGCCAAAATGGTGATCGGTCAGCAATACCAAGGGCATGGCAATCATGTACAAAAGTGCAGCGCCGACGGCGCTCACCGTCACGGTCGTCACGATTTTTTTGAAGTTCAGCATCTCTTCGGTGTAGTGAATGGAACTTTCATATCCCGCCAAGGAGTAAATAGCGAGGGGAATGGCGCTAACCAACGCGAATATGCCGATTGGCTGACCAATAGCGTGGGCTGACAAAGAGCGGGGCCACTCTATCACCGTGGACCATGGCAACTGCAAATGAGTGAACCCCAAGATAATCCAAAATGCGGTGAAGCAAAGTTCCAAGATTAAAAACACTACCGAAACCACCCCAGACAATCGGACATTGCCCACGGAAAGCAAAACCATGATGAGGATCAGCAGAATTTGCAGCAAAGTTGGAGACAGAATGGGGTGGAGCGTGTTGATGAAGGTAGCTGCAGGTCCGGTAAAGGCGGCCACCACCAGCACCCAGTTGAGAATTGATAAGATTACATACATGGCGCCGACCGCAGGACCTAATATCTGGCGCACTAAGGCATAGCCACCACCCGCAAGCGGGTAGTAGCGAGACAAGTGGGAAAACAGCAGGCCATTGGCCACGGCCACAATACCTGCTCCCAAGAAGAGCCACAAAATACCGGTGCCAACAGCTTGAGCGATGGAACCGTACACTACAAATATCGAATAAAAAGGACCGATGCCGGCAATCGCCAACGCAATCATCTGAGTGTTGGTCAATTGGCGAATTAAGCCGTTGGGAGTTTTTGAAACCTTGGGCAACGGGCGCGATGCCGCACTCATGAAATGGCACTCTCCTCTGGATGAACTACATAACGAGAAAAAGTATACTTTAGTACGGTGACGACATAAAGTACTTAATAGTAACGAGGTCGTAGTCCATCCATCAGGTCTCAAGGAAAAACCGAAAGATCCCCGGGACCGGGGCTGAGATATGTGCAATGGCAAAGGCAGGCTTTAGCGGGGATTACAAACCGTTTCCAGGGTAACTCCAAAGATGATGGGAGATGGGATTCTTTCCTCCGGGAACAATGCCGGGAGGCAAAAAGTCCACGCCATCGGGCACATTGAGATAGCCGGGAGCAGTGCCAGGTACCCCGGTATGCCCGTATTGCCACACGATTTTTTTGGTCTTTGGATTAATCACAATGACGCGGTCATTGTGATCGTCATTTAACAGGACATTGCCGTTGGGGAGTTCTACTGCCAAGGACGGCTGGTTGAGCATTCCCGGTCCGCTGGCAACATAGTACTCCCACAGCACTTTGCCAGTCGGACTCATTTTAATAACGGCCCCGGGGTCGGTGTAAAAGGCCACAATGACATTGCCATGAGGCGTGAAGTTTGCGTCGGACGGGTAATAAAACTGCTGGGGGAAATGAACCGTCCACTGCACCTGACCTTGCTTATTTAATAACACGGCATCGTTGCCGTCTATTTGCGTTACCAGCATGCCGCCGTGAGGCGCAGGAAAATCCCCGTTGGGAGCAGCATATGTCGTTGGTGGATTAGCCGCCATGACCCCGGTTTGGCCATACTGTTTGCTAATGGTTTTGGTGGCGCGATTGATAAACAGAATGCGCTGATTATGAATATCAGCCACCGTGATTTGATCTCCATGTGGGGTTTGATATAAAAATGCGTCGT
>JAMCTO010000115.1 GCA_023381095.1 Bacillota bacterium | reverse complement strand
GCTAAATGTAGCGCCAGGAAGATCAGAAATGTCACCCCGAACATTACGGGAATCAGTAGGAGAGTTCGACGAATCAGAAAAGATGCCATGGCTCCAATGTCCTCCTTTAGAACGTTGTTACTTCATGCTCACCCCACGTAGATTAATATAGAACGGGAATACTGGATTCAGCTTAAAATCCGTCACCGTTTTTTGATACGCCACAACGGATTTTGCATGATCGACGAAGATCCACGGGGCGTTCTGATTTATATCGGCCTCGGCTTGCTGGTACAAGGCGGCACGTTGGGAGATTGAGCTGGTGGCTTCTGCTTGGTTCAGAAGGGCATCAACTTGAGGGTTTTTATAGTAGCCGGTGTTAAAACCGGGTGGCCACGACGACGACGCTAACAAGGGCCCCAGAGTGAGGGAGGGATCCACGGCCGAATCCATCCACGATAATTCCCACATCTGGAGGTTGGCACTTTTGGCACCTTGGCCGATTTTACTCAAAAATGTACCCCAATCGATTTGTTGGATCTTAATTGTAACCCCAATGGCGGCAAGATTGCCTTGAATGGCGGTGGCCATGGATACGGGATTTTGCATGCCTGAGCCGGATGTGGGAACTAATAACGTGGCCGTGAAACCGTGGGGATATCCGGCTTGGGTGAGTAGCTGACGTGCCTTTTTTGGATTGTAGTTGTAGGGGTTTACGTGGGCGTTGTACCCTAATTGATCAGGCGCAAGCGGCTGATCGGCCGGGACACCGGTACCATACAGCACGTTTTTCGTGATGGCCGATCGATTGATTGCGTAATTCAAGGCTTGACGCACCAATTGCGAGGAGAAAGGCTTTTGCAAAAGATTCATGCCAATCCACCAAATGTGAGGACCGGCCTGCATTGCCACTGTGTCTCCCGCCGCTCTGATTTGAGATAAGTCGACCGGTGCCGGATTAATCACCATATTCGCAGTCCCGGACTCTAAGTCGGTTCCACGCTCAGATGACTGGACAATGGGAATGAACACCACTTCGGATAACTTAGGTTTGGATCCCCAGTAGTAGGGGTTGGGCTTTAAGATTAATTGTTGCCCGCGTTGCCATGAGGAGAGCATGTATGGCCCCGTTCCTGCACCGTGTAACGCGAACGCTTTACCTTCCCTGAGAGCAACTTTGGGGTTCACAATGGCTGCCGTAAGGACCGTAAGGCTTTGGAGAAAGGATGCTTCGGGACTCTTCAAAGTAAACGTCACTTGGTCGGATCCCCGGGCTGTCACGTTGGCAATGTCTCCGAAGAAAAACGCACCGAAGGGATAAAGGCCCATAGGCATAGCCTGGATTTTTGGAATTCAGTTGGCGTTCAAAGGTATACACCACGGCCGCAGGTGTTAATGGATTGCCGTTGGAAAATCTCACACCCTTCCGCAAGGTAAAAGTATATTGGAGGTGGTTCGACGATTCCTTCCATGCGGTGGCCAAGTCGGGGGTCAATTGGCCGTGCGTATTGTATTGCACCAGGGTGTCATACATCTGATTCAATACCTGCCCCGAATTGATGTCGGTTACTTGAGCCGGATCCAAGCTGGTGGCATCCGCCGCATAGCCAATAATAAGCCGCGAGTGCGCTGCAGCGGATACGCTATTATGGCCTTGTGACGTGGGAGTGCTGGTGGTGCCGCATCCCGCGATTCCTAGCGATAACGTCAGAACCATACTGGCTGAGAGAATTTTTAGTGGTTTAGTCATCTTGCAACAGTCCCTTTCGTCGAGATTCTTCCAAATCAAACCGTCCAGCCGGTGTGTCGCGCGTCGGCAACATGTTAAGTAACGGGACTAACGAGGTCTGCGCGACCTGATAGATGCGGACGAGTTCAGGAACCGGGTCGGGGTGTTCGTCCACCCGTAGATCAAGCAACGGATACGCCTCGTGATGATAGACTTTGACCGCTGCCGATTGACGACCGCGCTTGTCTCCTCCCGCATCCTGTCCAGCCTGGAGCGCGGTCAGCAAACGTTCCACCAACGGTAGGGAGGCACTGTGGGAGGATACGAAGGATGCTTGCATGGCTAAAAGTGTTTCTGACCCTACCAACATATTGCCAGCAATGGCGTAATTCGGTCCAGTATAATGACCATACCAGCCATCACATTGGTCCCCCGAAAACGCCACGCTATTGCCGTGGGCATCCACGATGCTTACTTGGCGGAAAGCTATTCCCGGGTCGGCGGTCATCAAAGCCTCAATGGTTTCTTGGGCGGAATGCCCGTGACGGAGATGGTCGAGTCCCCAAATTCCGAGGTAGGGATTCACAAAGGACTGAGTCGCGATGGCTCCTACCCCACTTTCGACGAATGGACAGAGCATGCCGACGGCTGGAACTTTGGTCGATACGGCCACTCCAAGTTGTCCCGTCTGTTCACAGCGCGCCGTAATCGAAAAGGTATTAATCTTCATGTCCTTTCTGACCTCTCCCCGTTGTGGCTACATGGTGTTCATTAATCAATAGAAACTCAAGGGCAGTCTCAACCAAAATGGCGGTCCCTAATGGCAAGGCATTTTCATCAAGCGTAAATTGAGGGTGGTGGTGCGGGAAGCGGGCTCCGACTGCAACGTTGCCACATCCCAGCATGAAAAAGGTGCCGGGGCATATTGTCTGGTAATAGGAAAAGTCTTCCCCCGCCATTACTGGAGTAATGGGGTGTAGCCCTCCCGTACCC
>JAMCTO010000114.1 GCA_023381095.1 Bacillota bacterium | reverse complement strand
ACACTCCGGTTAGGGTTGGCATTAAAGAATGCAAAAAAGGGCGGTAGTGCCTTGAGGAACTCACGGCTGGTGTTCCAGATAAATTCGCAATAGACTTCATCAGAAATCATCAACAAATGCCGTGAAACGCAAATCGCTGTAACCTTCTCTATCAAATATGGGGGCACGACGTGCCCAATAGGATTTCCAGGGCTATTGACAATAATGGCGTCGGCCTGGGCAAGATCTGCCACTATATCTGCTTCACAAGCGTTCCAGTCATCTACTCGATAGTAAGTCCAATCGATTCCCAGTCGATCTAGGGCTTGCCTATAAAGAGGGAATCCGGGGTTGGGAATGAGCACCAATTTCGGACGGTAGCATTGATACAGGGTTTGCAGCCCCATCGACGCACCCGCTGTTATAAGAACATTATCGGAGGTGAAATGTGTTTGAAGCCGGGTGTTTATCCATCGCGCGATGTGTTGACGTAATTCCGTTAGCCCGTAACGATCCCCATAGCCGGGCCATGAACCCAATAATTTGGCAGCGGCATGGCGCTTAATGAGCGGATCGATCGGATAGTCTACACTGCCGATGGATAGGTCAATCCAGCTATTCAGTGACATAACAGTAACCTCCTTATTGCTTACGAACAATGTCGATGCCGCAGATATCCAACGGCAGAGTGATTGGTGAGCTCAACATTGCCCACTTGCCAATAGCGGTATGAAACGCTGCAAAATCTTCGGCAAACTTTTCAATGAGAGGATTCTAGATACGTAACCACAAAAGCCTAGAAAATTCCTATGCCTCAGCGTTGCATCGGCACGCATTACGTCTAGATTCGAAGCATGTAAAATTGCCAGTGGAATTGCGATCACAGCCTGACCATGTTTGCAGAGCCCAGTACAACAAGGCGCCTTCTTAATGTTCGACTTTCATTGGGGGTCCCCCCCGTGAAACCTTTTCCACCCCCTAATGAAACGTGACACGTGCGGCCTCCTTTTGGTAGGGTAACAACGGTCAAAATAAGGAGGGTGGCATGAGCCAATCGTATACCGCAGAGTTTAAAGCCCAGGTGATTCATGAGGTCCAGGAGACGCAGAATGCAACCCTTGTGGCCCGCTGCTGCATCCCTCGGCCAGGAATTCTCCGAGACCAATACGCGGTATCGGGTGTCTGTCGTGGAAGCGGTCTCGTCGGGCATCACATGACCCTTGACCAGCGTGCTTGTAGAAAACGATTCGACGGCACCCCCGATACCACACAGGATTGTGAACTGAAAGCCTTCCGTGGCTTGGCGCGGCGGTTAAAAAACTGGTTTCCCCACCGCCGACTGCCCTTCGGGGCTCTATGGTCTTTGCCCGAACAGTCCGCTGATGGCCTTGCGCCAGCAGTATCACGGGGATTTTCTCGTCGTGTTGCCTCGGGCACGCTTGCCCAGTGCGGGGAACGAGGGAGGGTTTGCTCTCACGTGATGGCCCCAGTGCCCACCGCGCCACCATGTTTTTGTGGAAACGCCGCATGGCCCCACATGATCATACGTCAGCACTGCTTAAAGTCGGACTTTCTTCTCCCATCGTCCAAAGTACGTTATGATTAAACGCAATTGACGCCACGGTCCTCGATCCTCACGAAAGGCGGGTTTTCACCACGATTGCCAACAGCGAACGCAGTAACTCCGGGTGGGGTATAGCCGATATATTGGTAGGGGTCGTCATTTTAGCCCTGATTTCCTTGCTGATTGCCTGGGCCACCCATGCGCCGCATCCTCACCCCGAAGCCGGGAAAATTTCCCTCTCGTTCTGGCGCCTTCCGGTCTATGCCTTGTATTCCTGGCTGCGCATGGCTGCAGCCTACGTCATCTCTTTGCTATTTACCTTTGTCTACGCCTATTCCGCCGCCTATAACAAACGCGCGGAAAAGATCCTCATCCCGCTTTTAGACATTTTGCAGTCGATTCCGGTACTGTCATTTTTACCCGTGGTTTTGTTAGCCTTCATTGCCCTATTCCCAGGTTCACGCATCGGAGTAAACTTAGCCTCCATTGTGTTGATCTTTACTGGGCAAGTCTGGAATATGGTGTTTGCGCTATATCATGGTCTCATCACCATCCCCCGTGATCTCCGCGAATCGGCGTTATCCCTCAACCTTTCTCCCTGGCAACGATTTCGCACACTGGAATTGCCCCACTCGATGGTCGGACTAGTGTGGAATTCCATGATGTCGTGGGCTGGCGGATGGTTTTTCTTAATGGCTGCAGAAATGTTTTCTCTAGGCAATAAAAATTATCAGTTGCAGGGCTTGGGTTCTTATCTGCAAACCGCCGCCAACCAGGGTGACTGGACCGCCGAAATCTCTGGCTTACTAATTTTGGTGTTAGTCATTGTTTTGATGGATCAATTAATTTGGCGACCGCTCTTGGCTTGGGCAGATAAATTTAAAATGGAATTGGTCGAGGGAGATATCCGCCCGCGATCCGCAGTTTTAATGATTTTACGGCGTTCGCAATTAATTGAATGGCTGGGAAACGCGGTGTGGTCGCCCTTAATAGAATGGAGCGATCGTTGGTTCGGAGTGAAATTGCCGAAATGGCGCCGCACATCCGCCCTCTCTGCAATTGCTGGCTTGCTGCGCACACTAATTTTAGCAGGTATCATCGTAGGTTTAGTTATGGCACTAGAAGGCACCTGGAGGTTGTTCGAACATGTCTCCGGCACCGAGTTGCTATTGGTTTTGGAGGCAACAGGAGCGACCCTGTTACGGGTGTTAGCCTCATTGGCCATTTCGGTAGTTTGGACTGTACCAGTAGGCGTGTTTATCGGTTCCAACCGCAAATGGGCAAAAATGTTAACTCCCATTAGTCAGATTGCGGCGTCGGTTCCTGCCACAGCCTTGTTTCCGGGTTTGGTCGCACTTTTAATCCATATTAGGGGCGGGCTTTCCACCGCGGCCATTTTGTTAATGGTATTGGGAACCCAATGGTACTTGCTGTTTAACGTAATTGCCGGTGCCTCAGCTATTCCGGAAGATTTGCGTGAAGCCACCAAAATGTTTCGACTAAAGGGTATCCGGGTGTGGCTTACCCTCATTTTGCCTGCCATCTATCCCTACCTTATTACCGGTCTCATCACCGCCGCCGGGGGCGCTTGGAATGCCAGCATCGTGGCGGAATATGTGAGTTTTCAAAACCATGTCTATACCACCTTCGGCATCGGCTCATTGATCGCAGAGGCATCCACCACCGGTCGCTTCCCCTTGTTGCTGCTCTCCACCTCAAGTTTGGCTGCAGCGGTGGTTGTGATCAATCGTCTCATTTGGCGTCCGCTATACAATCGCGCTACCGATCGGTATTCATTATCATAAGCCAAGAGAAGGGGAAAACCCATGCAAAATTCTCAACATAGCGAACCATTGGTTCGGCTGTTGGGCGTCACTAAAATGTATGTGCAACCGGATAACTATGACATCTTAATTTTGGATGACATTACTCTGGAAATTCGGCCCGGCGAATTTGTTGCACTATTAGGGCCTTCAGGTTCGGGAAAATCCACGCTCTTACGCATCATTACCGGACTGTCCTCACCGTCTTTCGGCACCGTCCTGTATCGAGGCCGCCCGGTCACAGGTCCTAATCTACATGCGGCCATGGTGTTTCAATCTTTTGCCCTTTATCCCTGGTTGACGGTTTTGCAAAACGTTGAATTAGGTCTTCAGGCTAAAGGGGTTCTACCAGCAGAACGACACGACCGAGCAGTCAAACTAATCGACTTGATCGGACTCAACGGCTATGAAGACGCCTTCCCCAAAGAACTTTCCGGCGGAATGCGGCAACGTGTAGGATTTGCCCGAGCGCTGGCTGTAGAGCCTGAATTGTTATGCATGGATGAACCATTTTCCGCGCTGGATTTTCTCACCGCAGAAAACCTTCGTTCCGAGTTGCTCGACTTGTGGCTTGAGTCAAAGATTCCCACAAGGGCCATTTTAATGGTTACCCACGGTATCGAGGAAGCCGTATACATGGCAGACCGCATCATCATTTTGTCTAAAAATCCGGCACGTATTGTATCCGACATGCCGATCGCGTTGCCCTACCCAAGAAACCGCAAGGATCCGGCTTTTATGCAAATGGTCGACACCGTGTATAAAGTGGTGACCGGTTGGGACGACAATCCTCATCAATCTGCGGTGGCAGATTTATCGGAACCCAAGAATCCGGACCGGCCCCATCTTAGACCAATACCTCATGGGCATCTCTCCATGCTCTCAGGGCTTTTGGAATTGGTCGCTGATCGTGGCGGTCGCGACGATTTATATCATTTGGGGTCGGAACTGTTATTAGAAGTCGACGATCTGCTGCCAGTTACCGAAACCGCCGAACTGTTTCATTTAGCCGAAGTCAAAGAGGGCGATTTGTATCTGACCGATTTAGGGCATCAATTTGTGGAAGCCGACGTTAGCAAGCGGAAGGAAATCATTAGAAACCAACTGTATGATATACCGATATTCCGTTTAATTGACCGTGTACTGCGTTCCAAGACCAATCATGCCATGGTCAAGGAGTTTTTTAACGATATTTTGGAAGAACACTTTTCTGTTGAGGAAGCTGAACGACAGCTCATGATTGCCATTAACTGGGGAAGATTTGCCGACTTTTTCCACTACGATACCGATACCGAACTCTTGTATCTGGCGGATGACCAATTGTTGTCTTCCCAAGAAGGCGTGCAAGATTCTGAGTAATTTGGGTGATACTTGTCAGCGGAGGTGTGAATCTATGTCTTTGCTTCGCTGGGATCCGCAAGATGCAGATCGGTTCCGGGACGAGATGAACCGGATGTGGAGTCGGGTGCGAGAAGATTGGAATCTTGACAACACGCGGCCCAAAACTCACGTGCATCAAGTTGAAAACGGTTACTGGATAGAGTTCGAATTGCCTGGGGTTGACCCCGAGCAGGTATCAATCGAAGTCGACCAAGATTCCCTAAGTGTACGCGGAAAATTTCCCGCGTCCCCCATTGAACGAGATACCCGTGAAGGCGAAAGCTTTCACGCGGTGGTAAACTTACCCTCAGATATCGATCCCGATTCCGCCCAGGCCGAGTGGCGCCACGGCTTGCTCAGTATTCGGGTCGAAAAAGCAGGGGGACGGCGACGGCACATTTCGATCCAAGCTCATTAGGATCATCCTGCAATAAAGGAGCCTTCAGTGGGCTCCTTTATCCTTTTTGGGTGGCGGCGGTTTTCGGGCGGAAAACCAAGCCGCTACGGCGCCAATCAATAAGCCGCCAAAAAGCGGGGCAAAAACCCGATGGGGGGCTCCGGTCCATAAAACTGTGGCGCCCTCCGCCGCCATTGCCGCCACCGCTGCCACAATTAGCAACCACTCAATAGCTACTACAGAATGTGGCCGTCGCGACCGTACCAAGAGAGCAGCTATGACCGCCGTTGACCCTGCAATGATAATGGCAAGAAACGCCCTCAACGCACCACCACGTTAACCAAACGACCGGAAATGGGCACTACCCGAACCACCTCGCGATCGATAATGTGGGACTGAATTT
>JAMCTO010000113.1 GCA_023381095.1 Bacillota bacterium | reverse complement strand
TCAGTCGATGGCCATCCACCATAATCGCCATCATCTCTAACGCGTCCTCCGCGCCTGCCTCTTCAATACCCTTGCGCAGTTCGGGCAAAGCAAAATGATACACACAATCAATATCGCCCGTGCCAAGGGCAATCGAAGCGAGGCGGCTAGGCAAAGGTTCTCCCGTCACCGCAATCACGTGGGGAAGATGACCCTTGCGGTTGCGAATAAGATTCAATGCTTCTGCACGGGTATTTTGACTCCGATCGGAGCGGATCGTCCATTTGGCAGAGATGCTCGCATGCAACAAGGGTTTCCCTCCATTAGCCCTACGAATGGCCGCCAACAGGCTCACCGAGTCATCCACCACGATGAAGGGTTGATTGAGTGTCGCGTCGGAAAGAAGATGCTGAAACACCACGATGTCTGGAGTAATGGTATAGTCGTTCCCTAAAGCAGCCGCCAGTTGCGGATCCCGCTCAGCAGCTTGAGCCAGCGCCGACAAATGCGCATATTGTTCGAACTGCGCCAGCGCCAAATGATTGCGATTCCCAATGCGTGCGACTTGCCATTGCCCAGGGCGCAGATGTCCCAATGGCAAGAAGCTTTCCTCGAGATACTGGGTGATGATCAGTTCAAATTGATGCCCACTCGTTTGGGCCGCCAGCCGCGTCCCGATTTCCGACAGAAGCTGATCGGACACGCTCCGTGCAATGCGAATAGAGAGTTTATTCGACGAATCCGCGTTGCTCGGTACACCGCTTTTATCTACCGTTAAAACCGTTCGGAGCAACCGTTCATGAAAGGTCTTCCGGGCTACGGCAATCAGGGCTTCTGTACTCACTGTGTCACCACGCTAGTCCTTCGTGAGAGCAATCACTTGCTCCGAGTCCATCCGCTGCTCAATCCCCGTTTGTTTGTTCCCCCACCTGGCGGGCATCATGCGACGGTTACGATCTAAGGATCGTTCGACGACACCCTGCAGTTGGTATCCCAGATCTTGCGCTATCAATGCCAGGGATTGCGGCGTTTCTACATCGAGGCCGCGCATGGTGGAGGTGCCCACCACGATGAGCGCGCATTTGCCGGGTTTCAAAGCCTGGTACATTCTGGCCATGGCCTGACGCATATCCGACAAATATTGGCCTAACAAGCCCGCCTTATTCCGGTCCTTAAGAGACAGAGCATGGAGAATCTCTTGGACATGCGCGGGAAAAATATCCCAGTCAAACAGCTTATGGGTCTCCGTCCCAATATATTGGGACCGCAACACGGCGAGATCGCGCAAGGGATTGCCCATCCAGACCAACGAGAACTTATTGGCCCGAACGTAGTCGATGGCATTGGCATAGGGAGGCGATGTGACAATCAGATCCACAGAGTTTTCCGGGATAGCCATCCACCGAATGTCGCCCTGTTGAATCCACGGGGGAAAAACGGCATCCACAGGGCCTAGAGCCGAATGCAATTTGGCTAAGCGTTTGGCGAAACTGTCAATGGCCGATTTCGGTACCTTGTCCGCTACGCGATGCGGGCGACTATGGGCCAAGTCTCGTGCCATCGACACCCCACCAGACTTCGTCACAATGATCGAAGAAAACACCACCAGGAAAAATTGACGGTACACCGGCTCTTCAATCGCCTAGATGCCTTCCATTAATGCTTCCAGTTCAAGAATGGTCGAGGGAAGAAACCAGTAGTCGATAAACTCGCGATCTTTCTTGTCGGAGAAACGGCGATCGACATGGCATAACAGGGTGTCGGGATCGCGCTGATCGATCTGGGCTTGATGGACAATAGCCCTGCCCATCATGGACACCTGGTCAGGATTTAAGGACGAGGTTTTTACGCGACTCATCAGAATAGCCAGCGGGTCGATGTCGATCCCCTGGGCTCGACGGTTCAAGCGCATCGCCTCGACCACGGTGGTGCCACTCCCGAGAAAAGGGTCGAAGACGACCTCACCGGGTTCGGTGAGTCCCTCAATGAACCACGCAGGCAGTTGAGGTGGGAATTTTGCAGCAAACGCATGGAATCCATGCCGCGCATGCCCACTCCCCGCGGCATGAAAGCCTAAATCCGCCTGCAACAACTTAACGATCTGATCCCCTTCGTTCAGCGCCACACGCATCCTTAACATTTCTCCTCCCCCACCTAAGCCCATCTCCTTCCCGTCATACGCTCCTCAAGGAGAATATGCCGTTGTATCCCACAGATCTCGGAGCCGGTGGATTGAAGGCCTCTAGAATTCTTGTCTCATTATCTCTAGAGACGTCCCATTTGTCTACGTGGTGATGCATAGAATCATAACAAGACGTGTTCATTCACCACAGTGCCAGTAACGAAATAATAATAAACTAAGGCGAATGACTGAGGGGGATTCGAGCCATACACTGACCGCAATTCCACAGGATCGTCATATAACGCACAACTCTTGATTTTAATAGCGTAACCGGATTCTCTGGAAAGGGAAACGGCCTTGGTCATTCCAGAAATGCTCTTAATAGTTTCCCATAATGTTACAATGTCCTTATGCAATATTTCATCAATCCTACGACCTTGCTTACCATGTGATGAGCGCCATGATCACAAATCCCCCCTCAATTATGGCCAAAAGCCAACAAGACGGTCCATGCCCCGTCGTCAAAAACATCACAATCA